>JACMKO010000303.1 GCA_014380065.1 Leptolyngbya sp. ES-bin-22
AACTAGAATCTGAAAAATGCTTATCAGACAGACCTATACGCTATTAGCTCATACTCAAAGCTCCTATAGCTATGCTTTTCGGCGATTTTTGGGACATAAGTTAAAAGTTGGATAAGGCGGCGACGTAATGACCGCATCGATGGACTGAGGCTCCAGAACGTTGAGCAACTGGCGTGAATCGGCATGATGCACGATCGCCTCTACTGGAACACGCTGCCCCAACTCGCGCAGATCATTCGCCATGATGTCGATCGCCTTCAGCCAGAGATCCACGACTGGCGCATCTGGCTTAGCACGTCCCACGCCCACTTCAGGACCAAAGTGCAGATTGCTGATCGAGCTAACAATCGCTTGAGCCAACGCTAACCGTTCGTGGTCATCGTACGACTGATCTAGCTGCTGCTTCAGGTGTTTTAGCAGCACCAGCGTTTTATGCAGCGGTAGAGGACTAATCGAGTTCTTGAGGATCAGCTTCGTTTGCTCGTCGCCTAGTGACAGTAGATGGTCAGGCGCGATCGTGCCGTCCCTTTCAATGCAAGCTAATTCGGCAAGGGTTGCTTCAGCGACTTGTTTGGCGTGATGCCGCAGGCGATCGGGGTCAGGATGCCAATCGACCTTTACCTGACCAGCAAAATGCGCCATTGGGTTAGCCTCAACCCCAACACTGGCAATACCGAGCTTTTTGCATTCCACAACGGTTGTGCCCGTCCCACAAAATGGATCGAGAACCCGATGCTGTGGAGCCATCCCAAATCGTTGCAGGTAATCACGCACCAGATGAGGCGGGAAAGACAGCACAAACCGATACCAGTTGTGCGCCGCGCGGTCTTCGGCAAAAAGCTGGTTAATTTCGCTGCGGTAGCGTAACTGTTTCGCTATGGCGCTCGTAGAGGACGGATCAAGAGGCGGCACAAGCGGGTTCAAGCCTTCGGTCATAAACTAAAAGGACAGTTTAACCGACATTTGCCGCCTTGCTTCTGTTGCCCAGGTTTGCGTTGCGGGTACTGGGGTTTATGCCGTGGCTTTGCTAACAGCATCACGGATTTGAGGTGCCTCTGAAAGAATGACGATGATTCCTGTTCGCGCTGTTTCGAGCGTCACGTCGCTCAGTAAATCGAGCACGGAAACGCCAATGACTTCTTCGATCAACGTTTTAAGCTGCGGCTGAATCACCTCCTCCAGCTCAGAGTGCAGTGACTCTACCAGTTCGCTCTTGCCTTGAGCGACTAAAAGTTGTTCTGGTTGAGTGACTGACTGCTCTAGAACGATCGCAATCTTCGTCTCTAAAAGTTCGCAGTCAACCCCGCTCAGGCGAAGTCCAAGCTGGCTTCGGTAAAGCGCTTGAATCCGCTGTGCGAGCGATCGCTCAAGTTGACCCCGTGTGGGCAGTGTAGTAGTCATAAACGTGGCTAATAAAATAGTCTCTATTAAATAAATAAGCGAACTCAAAGCATTGAAGCTATCCGCCCCAAGGGTGATTTTGAGTTTCCTGGCGATGCAAACGGTAAGAAGGTGGGTGTAAAGCTAGAGTTCTAACAGCGTCATTAGCTTTAATCTACGAAATATTTACTTTTTCATAATTTCATGTAGTATCGTTGTCTGATTCATAAGTTTAATAATTAATCTAAGACTGACGCAGTTAAGCATTTGGAACTTGAGTCGTTGTAGCAGGGTGCTTTTGACCCACTTCACGCCGCTTTTCTTAAACAGTAGAAAGCATGAAGGTCTCTTCTCTAGCGACGCACAGAATGTTAGGTTAATTTTTTAGTACTTAGATTTTGCATAGGCTTAACCGTCAGTTCTACCAGCTTGTTACACTGCCAATTAGTACAGATGTGTCAACCTGGTGCCCGATCGCGATGAGCAGCCAAAAGCGCCATTAGCCGCCTAAGGAGCTTCGTCCGCTCTGCTTCAGAGACTGCAAAACGGTCTGAGATTTCACTGATATGAGTATGGACAACCAATGTTCTTCTGCTACTGGCGCTCAGGTCACGATTTTAGTCGTGGATGACGACCAGGACAATCTTTTGCTCGTTAACTACCAGTTGCTACAGTTGCTTAATTGCACAGTGATCAGCGCTCAGGATGGTCAGACGGCATTGACATTAGCCCAAACGTACAAGCCAGACGTGATTTTGCTGGATATTATGCTGCCTGAAATGGATGGGCTTGAGGTGGCTCGCCGCCTGAAACAAGATGCTCAAACGCAGACAATCCCGATTATTGCGGTGACTGCAATGGCTCGATCGCTGGATCAAGAGCTTGCGCTGGAAGCGGGCTGTGATGATTACGTTTGTAAACCCTACGAGATCGAGACGTTAGCCGCCGCGCTCGATCGTCACCTCAATCTTTCTTCTTTGCTCCATACGCAAAGTCAGACAAATCTGGGGTGAGGGCGCGTTGAATCATTCATCCCGCTATGCAGCAACGCCACAGGCGCTCGCTCTGAAGCGGGAAGCAAGGCTGTCTAACTCCGACTCATTTCTGCTTTCGCTTGCGCGACCTGTACCGCTTTAACCAACTGCGCCAGAGCGTATTCTAGCTGTGCTCCTGCATCCATCGCGACCCAGCCATCGGGCGTGAGTTGGCGAAATTCAAAGTGTAGGTGAGGTCCCGTAGATAGCCCTGTGCTGCCGACGCGACCGATCACCATACCCTGCTTGACCCATTCTCCAGGCTTGACAAAGATTTCGGAAAGATGGGCATACACAGTCTGTTGTGTAGTTTTGTTGTGGTCTAGGGCAACAGCAAGACCATAACCGCCGAGGAAGTCAGCGATCGCCACTTTACCCGCGTATGCAGCCAAAACTGGCGTACCCAGCGGAGCGGCTAAATCGGTGCCGGCATGAAAGCGCTGTCCGCCTGTAACAGGATGCGTCCGCCAGCCAAACAGGGACGAAATTGGTGCTGGAATCGAGAGCGGAAAAATCAGCCTGATATTGCCATTGCCCAACCGTCCCGTTGGGCGTGCTGTACGGTTGTAGTATGCCTGCCACATTGGAGTAGTGCTGGTGCCAAGTCCCGTAGAAGCGATGCTGAAGGAAGTCACGTTTGCTGGCAGTCTACCTGTTGCAACCTGCGCACTAGCTGCCTGTCTACGGCTGTCTAACGCGCAAGGGCTACCGTCTAGCAGTTGCCCGCTCCGCAAGACGGCACGACAACCAGTAGAACGTTCTGTGAGGACGATCGATGTCGGTGCGTCATAGCGATCGTCAGGGACAGAACGCGGTGTCGCTTTGG
Organism: Leptolyngbya sp. ES-bin-22; assembly: GCA_014380065.1. Lineage (GTDB taxonomy): Bacteria > Cyanobacteriota > Cyanobacteriia > Leptolyngbyales > Leptolyngbyaceae > Stenomitos. The sequence continues at coordinate 3,241 of JACMKO010000303.1, forward strand.
GTTGAGCAATGATTGGCTGAACAAGCGCATTTTCCGGTACTGGTTGCGTGAAGGGAGTCGGTGCTTGCAGTAAGGTTGAGCTTGATGGTTGCACAAGCGGTGCGATCGTTAAAGGGCTAACCGCTGATGAGTCGGTGGGCGTAGGCACGATCGCCTCATTCGCTGCCCCTTGCGCTAACACCACGCCGCCACTGAGTAGACCAAAACCGCCAAGCCAGCCAAGTCCACGAATCAACAGGATACTGTAGCGGGGATGAAGCAGCGTTGGGCAAGCGTTTTGAGTCATATGTGGTTCCTGGAGGGGGCAATGCGGTGAAGGACTGGCAACCTAGTCGTAAACATGTGCGGTTTAGTTCCATACCATCCCACAACCCAGCCCATTGTACCCGGCTTTGAAAAACCTTCCTCAGTAAGAATCAGTAAAAATACATTGAGAAGCGTCTCTCCTCCCCATCTTGTTATGCATACCTGGCATTGGCAGACCTGGAACGAACTACCCTATCTCACTTGCAGCCTCCTGGAGCCGTGGTCGCATGGCTTTTTCACGCAGCAGTTCTGGCTACGATCGCCCGACGAATTGACTAGAGTCTTGCATCCCACTGCACACGCCTATCGAGTCAAGCAAGTGCATGGCAACACAGTCTTAGCACCGTCTGAACTAACCGATCTGGCTGACAACGAACCGCCGTCAGCCGATGGACTCATCACTCAACAGACTGATCAGGCAGTTTGGGCGTGTAGTGCCGATTGTACGCCTGTGCTAATTGCCGATGCTGTCACAGGGCAGGTCGCAGCGGTACATGCAGGCTGGCGAGGCACGGCGCTAAAAATTGTGCCCCAAGCGATCGCTCGCCTACGTCAGCAAGGCAGCCAGTTACAAGAATTGCGGGTGGCGATGGGTCCTGCGATCGCGGGCGATGTCTACCAGGTTTCTGAACACGTTGCCGCTGAAGTGGGCGCGACCGTGGTTGCTGTTGCCCCTGAAAACACAGCCGCTTTGCTCAATGCTTTGCGCCAACTGCCAAACTCTCCACTGCTAGATGACCCAGAACCGGGACGGGCGCGTTTGGATGTGCGGCGCGTCAATGCGTTACAGCTAAAGCAACTAGGCATCCATTCCGAACAAGTTGCGATCGCGCCGTACTGCACATACCAAACCCCCGATCGGTTCTTTTCGTACCGTCGTAGCCGCGAGAAAAAAGCCCAGTGGTCTGGCATTATCAGCCGGGATTTCAGCGAGCAAAGAAAGTGCTAGAAGCAAAACATTTGCTGGGAAGCTATGAAAAAACTGGCGATGTTTGAAGTGGATAGATCTCGCCAGTCTAGCTTCCTTAAATCAACAAAAATGTAAGTGAGCAGTTAACAAATGGTTGCACGCATTAGCGCCTAAGTGCTTGATCAAATGCAGCCCGTGTTTTTCAGTTAACTACTCAATCAAATGATCTGTGCTTCTTAGGCTTCTTGCTCGACGTACCGCTAAATGACTGCGAACCCGTAGCTGGATAGGAATCATCACTCGGTCCAAAGATGCGGACAAACGCGCCCGAAAAATACTGTACGACACGATCGAACTGCTTAAAAATAGACATGATTATTTCCTCAAGTAGATTAGTTGGATTCAAATTTGAAAACAGAAAAGTCTTGGTTGAAACAGCAGCTCTTTGATGATGAAATCGTCTAATCTCGACACTTTCATTATGGCGCTGTAGCAAGTAGAAAACCCTTTTCGAGTTAATTGTTCATAGTCTAGCTGTACTAATTAAAGCGGCTTCATGTTGAGCTAATAGCCTGGGTAAAGATTTCGCTCAAGCCGATATGAATTCGCCGCACAAACAGAGACTCAACGCGCCGTTGGCATCAGGTAACGGCACGTTGAGCCAACTTCGATCGCCTCTGTCGTAAGAGAATAGTTGAGAGGATCTTTGAAAAGTCCTCGCTCATGGCATCACCCGCTCGTCATTGAACATCGCAGTCTCACTGAGCAAAGTCCATTCAAGGGACTCAAAGCCTGATCGAACCGACCTTTAACTCACTGCAATGGGTTTCGCACCGTTAGTCGGCTTGCCAAGCGCAGGGTGAGACAGCAACATTGCGACGAGACTTTCTGTACTTTTCAAACACCCTCTAGAGGCAAAAAATCTTCTTAGTTTTAATAAAATTCACTATAAGATGAGTCTATCTAAATGGTGGAAAAGCGCTTTCGTTTCGCAAGCCACACAGGTTTTTAAGGAGTTACAAGGGAAAACCAGACGTTTAACTTTCTTAACGTGTCTCCAATTTTGGTTTTTTTGACTATAATGCAGGTATCCCTCCAGCAAAGCGATCGACGAGTATTTCCATCACCGCACTGCAATCGATCACCAGCAACACATCTTCTATGCCGACTCCATCGCCGCTTCAGTCACTATCGTCGATCGCCACGCAAGCAACTGTAAGTGCAATGACTGAACCACGATCGCCCTCCAATCAGTTAACCGACGAGCAGCTTACGGTATCACCACAAGACTGTAGCCTCCTCACCGACCTCTACCAGATCACCATGACCGCCTGTTACGTCGGTGAAGGCTTGGATCAGCGACGTGCCAGCTTTGAACTCTTTGCCCGCCGTTTACCCGCAGGCTTTGGCTATCTAGTAGCAATGGGGCTGGCACAAGCGCTCGATTATCTGACCCACTTTGCGTTCACTCCAACGCAGATTGAGGCACTACAGGCAAGCGGTATTTTTACCCACGCGCCCGATCGCGTCTGGTCATTGCTGGCAGAGAGCCGTTTTAGCGGTGATGTGTGGGCAGTTCCCGAAGGCACGATCGTCTTTGCCAATGAGCCGTTGCTGCGAGTGGAAGCTCCCCTTTGGCAAGCACAACTTGTCGAAACGTACCTACTCAACACGCTCAATTATCAAACCTTGATTGCCACTCGTGCCGCTCGTTTGCGTGATGTGGCAGGCGCACAGGCAACCTTATTTGAATTTGGCACACGACGAGCCTTCAGCCCTCAAGCGTCGCTCTGGGCAGCACGAGCGGCTCTAGCAGCAGGGTTCGATGCCACCTCTAACGTCCTGGCAGCGCTGAAACTGGGGCGCAAGCCTGTGGGCACAATGGCACATTCTCTAGTGATGGCATTGTCGGCAACCGAAGGCAGTGAGGCAAAAGCCTTTACCGCCTTCCATCGCTATTTTCCCGGTGCGCCGCTGCTGATTGATACGTACGACACGATCGCTGCCGCTAAACATCTGGCTACCAAATTGCAACAGCACGACATGGAGTTGGCAGGCATTCGCATCGACTCTGGCGATTTAGCAGCCTTATCTCAGCAGGTGCGTCAACTCTTGCCTGATATTCCCATTTTCGCCAGCGGCGATTTAGATGAATACAAAATCACTCAGCTCAAAGACGCTGGAGCTTGCATTGATGGCTATGGGCTGGGAACACAATTAGTCACAGGCGCGCCCGTCAACGGCGTGTATAAACTGGTAGAAATTGATGGCATCCCCGTCATGAAGGAAGCCACCGCTAAGATTAGCTATCCCGGTCGCAAGCAGATTTTCCGCCGCTATGAGCAAGGGCAGGCTGTGGGCGATCGATTGGGGTTGATGGCAGAGGCAGGAGCCAGAAGCCAGAAGCCAGGAGCAGCCCCACCCGACACCCAGCCCTCACCTCCCGCCCCCCTCACTGGCGAACTGCCACTGATGCAGCTAGTCATGCAAAACGGTCAACGCTTGTGCCCATCCGAATCACTGGACACGATCGCGCAACGCACCGCCCATTCCGTTGCCAGCCTCCCCGCGACAGCACGCCAAATTCACGAGCCAGTTTTCTTCCCGGTAGAAGCATCCACTGCACTGCTCGACCTCATTGCAACCACACAGCGTCAAAGGCAGCGATAAATAACCCCGCTCCCCGGACTCTCGAAGCATCCGGGGAGCGGAACTCCCTACTCCCTACTCCCCATGCCCAACATCGCTCTCTTTGGCACTAGCGCCGATCCACCGACCGCAGGTCATCAAGCAATCTTAGTTTGGTTAGCTCAGCACTTCGATCGTGTGGCAGTGTGGGCAGCAGACAATCCCTTCAAGTCGCATCAAACGCCGCTGAACCATCGGATGGCAATGCTACAACTATTGATTGACGACATTAACCCACCTCGTCATAATCTGCATCTTTACCCAGAACTCAGCAAACCCCGCACGATTCATACCCTAGAAATTGCTGAAACACTCTGGGCTGAGGCTGCCTTCACCTTAGTGATCGGGTCTGATTTGGTTTCCCAACTGCCCAACTGGTATCAAAGTGAACTGCTGCTAGAGCAAGTTAATCTACTCATCATTCCACGACCCGGATTCGTGCCAAACGATGGGTCTCTGGCAGAATTGAGGCAACGGGGTGCGAGACTGGCGATCGCGGATTTGACGGGTCCTGATACATCCTCCACCGCGTATCGAGAGCATGGAGACACCGATGCCCTGACACCTCCCATCGAAGCTTACATCCACCGGGAGCAACTATACCCATGCCAGAACGCCTCCAAAGAAAAACAGCCCATTCACTAGCCCATTCCTTGAGCGATCGCACCCTCGCAGACTTTGCCCTTGCAGACTTTAAGGTGGGCGTTGACAACGTGATTTTTTCCGTCGATACCGCTCAGAATCGGCTGCTAGTGCTGTTAGTCATGCGGCAAGAAGAACCCTTTCTAGGGCAGTGGAGTTTTCCTGGAACCTTGGTGAGACGCGGCGAATCGCTCGAAGATGCTGCCTATCGCATTCTGGCAGAAAAGATCCGCGTCCGAAACCTCTACCTGGAGCAGCTTTATACTTTTGGCGGTCCCAATCGTGATCCACGCGAGTCGATGGACAGCTATGGCGTGCGCTATCTGTCCGTCAGCTACTTTGCCCTTGTTCGTTTTGCCGAAGCAGAACTCATTGCCGATGGTGTGAGCGGCATCGCCTGGTATCCCCTAGAGCAAGTGCCCCAACTTGCGTTTGACCACAATGAAGTGTTGGAATACGGTCATCGTCGCCTGCGGAACAAGCTGGAATATAGCCCCGTTGCTTTTGAAGTGCTGCCCGAATTGTTTACACTCAGTGAT
>JACMKO010000304.1 GCA_014380065.1 Leptolyngbya sp. ES-bin-22
GACGGCACTCAGCAGCCACTCAAAACTCAACACTCAAAACTCTCTAGCGAAGCGGCGCTACTCAAAACTCAAAACTCAAAACTCTCTAGCAACGCGGCGCGAAGCGCTACTCAAAACTCACCTCACACCCCTCTTCAGTCGATCGCCCTTTTGGAAACCCAAATCGACGATCTCAATCCACAGGCGATCGGCTACGTATATGAGGCGCTCTTCGCTGTCGGTGCCTTGGATGTCTTCACACAAGCGATCGCCATGAAGAAATCACGACCGGGCACGTTGCTCACGGTTGTTTGTCACCCGGAAGCTGTACCTGCTTGCGAAGCGGTGATGTTTCGCGAAACGACAACGTTAGGCATTCGGCGATCGATTCAGGAGCGGAGTGTACTCCATCGGGAAATGCAGTCGGTGGAGACCGAGTACGGTACGGTTCAAGTTAAAGTGGCGTGGCTCGATCGCAGTCAGCCACAACCAACAAACGTGCAGCCTGAGTATGAAGATTGTGCCCGCATTGCTAAACAGCACGCTCTTCCTTGGCGAACAGTGCATCAGCTTGCCCTTCAAAGCTGGCATCAGCGCTATAGCCAACCCTAAAAATCATCAGCAGCACCCGGCTGGTTGAGAAAATCGTCAGCGTTGCGCTTGGCGGGTGGCGCGGCTTTCGCTGCATTGGTAGACGTTTGAACGGCTGCGGTCGATGGAGTTGCTTTGGCAGACGGCGACTTCACTGTTGATGGGTTCATGGCTCCTGGTATGACCCGCTGCCAGTTAATGTTGTTCTCTGGGTCGATCGTAACCAGGATCGTGTCAGGCTTACTGGGTTTCAGTGAAACGGTCTTCAGCGTGGCTGCCTGCGTCTTTGCGTCTGCTTTGGGTTTTGGCGTTGGTTTGACCTCGATCGCGCATTCAAACGTCTGACCCGGTTTGACCGCCTTATAGGTGCCGCCGCAGCGAATCAGCGGTTGGGAGCCAATTTCACTCTGCACAGATTGCTGCACGATCGTTTCAAACTTTGCCAGGTTCAGTAGCCCCTTGGCATTTGGCACATCCCAAAGCACATTGCCTTGCGCGTCTTGCTGCTTGACTGGAATGGTAAACGTATAGCCTGTATCCGTTTCGCCAATGCACTCAAAGGCCTGTCCAGATTCCGGCTTAACGTTTTTGGGGCAGGTAACCGTCTTCAGCGAGACACCGCCCTGTTTGATGATATCCTGCTGAATTGATTGAGCGACACGATCCTGGTCCAGCGTTTTACTACACGCCGCCAGCAGCAAGACACCAAAGCTCAGTAGTAGACCACGTTTCACGCCAGACCGTCCTTACAGTTATTCACATTACATTAGCGGTACTGGGTAAAGAATGCGTTAAGCAAGGGAAGGCAGAGGAGTTTTTGGTTATTAGTGGTTAGCGGTTGGAGCGGGGCAGCAGGAGACGGGCAGCAAGGGCAGCAAGACGGAGCCGATCGCTCAATACGCTCTGAGTTGGCAAGGCAAAGCGCTATGGAAAACGTCTCTTGCGTCCCCGGCTGCTTCACGTCCCTAGGTAGTGGTTTAAAACTTCTTCGCTGTGTGCCTAGCCACGCTGAACGACAAGTTCGCGCTCACAGATCCAAGTCCACTCAAGGGACTAAAGACGGCTTGCAGTCCCTTGAGTGGACTTCATGCCGTTAGCCCAGCTTTTCAATCACGGGCGGGTGAGCAGCGTAGTGAAGGGTTTTAAAACACGCCCTAGCGCCTCGGCTTCCCCTGTTCCTTAGCCCTCATCCCTTAGCTCCACCGATCGCTGTTGAATTTCGGTAATCGCAAAAACGGCTTGAAAGGGTAAGCCAACTTGCGCGTAAAGTTCGGCTCCTCCTTGTAGGCGATCGACCAGCGAAATGATGCCGTTGACTTGATACCCTGCCTGCTGCAAGCGTTCCACTGCTTTGAGCGCCGATTGACCTGTCGTCACCACGTCTTCTAAAACGGTGACGGCGCTCCCTTGAGGCAAATTTGGACCTTCGATGTAGGCGCGGGTGCCATGCCCCTTAGCTTCTTTGCGAATGATCAAGGCGGGTAGCGATCGTCCTTCATAGGCTGCTACAACGCTGACAGCCGTCACGATGGGATCGGCTCCTAACGTTAGCCCAGCAACGGCTTGCGTGCCTGCGGGCAACAGCGGTTGCACAAGACGACCGACCATGAGTCCTCCCTGAGGATGCAGGGTGACTTGCTTGCCGTTGATGTAATAGGACGCTCGCTGACCCGACGTGAGTAGAAAGTCTCCTTCCTGGTAAGCAACTTGACAGAATAGATCCAAAAGTTGCTGTCGTAAGGTGACTAAATCGACGGTAGCAATTGACTGTGATAAATCCGTCAGCGATCGATTATTTTTAGTCATAGATTCGCGTAAACTCAGTAGAATTAGTGCAGACTAGAAGACAAGTTTGGGTAGACTGCAAGCAACAGCTTAACAAGTGGGCTAACAAGAATTGGTTGTGAAAGCTTTTGAGCTTAAAAGCTTTGAGCTGCAAGCGGAAAATTCTCTACCTCATCTTGGCGCTTCGTTCTAAACGTAACCATTCACAGATCAAAACATTGAGGAGTGATTTTATGGGCATTGGCTATAAAGGCGCAACCATTGGACTTGCAGTCATTGTATTCTCTACCATCGCCGCTTCAGCCGCGATCGCGCAGGAAACCTTTGACAGTCCGACAACTGGAGTGCCCAATAACATTCCCGATCAATTGGATCAGGTGCAGTTCTCCAGCGATCGTGACTTTTTCCGCAATCGTTCGCTTCCCAGGCAAATCAGCACCTTTTTCGGTCCTGGCATCCTCATTCGCAACTCTTTTCCTGACAATGAAATTGCGCGTGATGGCAGAGCAATCTATCAGTTCTATCAAGATCTGCTGGCGCGTCAGATGTCAAGCCGCCCGGTGATTCGCACACCTGATCTACCGAATCAATTCAATCAGTCCATTCGAGAGATTCCAGTTGAAGCAGCTCTTCCACTGACCTCCACCTTGCCGCCTGTAGAATCGACACCGCCCATCCCTTCTACGCCGTTGCAAACCAGACCCCGGGTGCCCGCGCTCTGGTAGGACATGGGTAAACAATCCATAACATTAGTTCAGTTCCAATCCAGGGTGCAGGGGTCGAACCTGCCTGGGGCGAATTATGAGTTCGCTGCCTAAACCGCTCGGCCAACCCTGGGTTGCCATTATTGTATCCCAAATGCTCTGACTTAGCGTCTAAGTATGGCAATCTGTGGTGATTACTCGTCGACGAGTCAGGCGATCGCCTCTGCCGTCCTAGCCGCTTAGAATGTTTATGCTGCATGATGAGCGTCTATGTTTAGAATTGGAGCGATCGCCATGCTGTTTCACCTGACTCCTACTAACGTCGCCCCATGAAGCTGAACTCTACCGTAGCGCTGACCCTGATTCTCCTGGTATCAATGGTTGTAGCTGGATTGGTCAGTGCCTCCTGGGGGTCTTCTCTGGGGCGGGAAGCGCTGAAAGGCATCACACAGCCCGACACCCGTCCAGAGAGCAACAAGGCAGGTAGTCAAGCAGGCAATTCGCGGCGTGAAGAACTCGCTGTTTTGCCAGAAAACGACATTATCGCCAACGTCAAAGTCCGCATGAATGGCGGTAGCAAAGACACAAATACCAGCCCGTCTGCTAGTGCTAAAGCGGCTCCAACGACAGAGGTCGCTACGGAAACGGCAAAGACTCAACTGCCGATGACTGCTACCAGTCAGGATGTCGCGCTAGAAGTCAAGTCGGTGCGTCGGCAGGGAGAGTCTTTGGTGTTAGCGGTTAGTTTGCGGAACAGCGGTAAGCAGCCAGTGCGGTTTGTCTACGATGCGTTGACGGTGACGGATGAGCAGGGGCGATCGCTCAAAGCCACTACTGACGGTCTGCCTGTAGAGTTGCCAGCGTCTAGCAATACGTTTGCTGGCACGGTTAGCATTCCAGCAAGCCTTCTGGATGGGGTGCAGAAAATTTCTCTCTCACTCACTGATTATCCAGACAAGCGACTCCAGCTACAGTTGTCGAATATCCCCCTTGTCCAGTAGAGGATTCTCGCTTCACGCTTCTACAGGAGAACCTTTTCGATCGTGCTGTACATGATAGGTTGGTTGCCGCTCTGCTTTGTGGTTCCTCTGGGGCTGATCGACCAATCGGCTGCCCCGCTTACAGGGTCGGCAATTTTGGCACGCGTCCTCTCAGTGCTGCTGCTCATTGCCATCAATGCTTTTTTCGTTGCTGCCGAGTTTGCAATGGTTTCGGTGCGACGATCGCGGATCAATCAGCTTGTTGATGCGGGCGATATTCAGGCGCGCACGGTGCAGCACCTCCAGCAAAGCATTGAGCGGTTGCTGTCTACAACTCAACTCGGCATCACGCTCTCTAGTTTAGCGCTGGGTTGGATTGGCGAAAGCGCGATGGCAGGCTTGGTTGCGTACTGGTTGAGCCAGCTACCGCTACCCCTTGCTTACAGGCAGGTGCTGACTCATTCAGTTGCCATCCCCACAACCTTTTTGTTGATCGCCTATCTGCAAATTGTGCTGGGCGAGCTGTGTCCTAAGTCTGTAGCGCTCCTTTATGCAGAAGAGTTGGCACGCTTTCTGGCTGCACCCAGTTTGGCGATCGCCCGGTTTTTCCATCCCTTTATCTGGATTTTGAATCAATCGACCCGACTGCTGCTGCGGCTAGGCGGCATCCAGTACACCGGGCAGGGCTGGTCAAATCAGGTCACGCCCGAAGAACTACAGCTCATCATTGCCACGTCAAGCGAGTCCACAGGGCTAGAAGCCGAAGAGCGGCAGTTGCTGAGCAACGTCTTCGAGTTTGGCGATGTGTCTGCGGGTGAAGTGATGGTACCGCGTACCAGCATTGCCGCTATCGCCCACGATGCCACCTTCAAGCTGCTGCTGGAGGAAGCCGCGCAGTCTGGGCACTCGCGCTACCCAGTCATTGGTGAATCGCTGGACGATGTGCGCGGTCTCATTTATTTTCAAGAGCTGGCAGAGCCGTTGGCACAAGAACCCTTTAATCTGAATCGCCCCATCCAGGATTGGCTCCGCCCCGCACGCTTTGTGCCGGAATATATGCTGTTGAGCGAGTTGCTCCCTCTCATGCAGCGATCGCGCCAGCCCATGATGATGGTGGTCGATGAGTATGGTGGGACAGCAGGGTTGGTGACGATCGAAGACCTGATCGCTGAGATTTTGGGCGATACGGTAGAGCCTGACAGTGACGATGAGGTGAGTATTCAAATCCTGGACGAGCAAACGTCTCTGGTACAGGCACAAATGGATCTTGAGGAAGTCAACGAAGCGCTCAATCTAGATTTGCCTTTAACCGACGATTATCAAACGCTGGGTGGCTTTCTCCTCTTTCAACTGCAAAAAATTCCCCAGCTTGGAGAAACCTTGCGCTACAGCGATTTCGAGTTCACCATCATTTCTGCTGAAGGTCCCCGCCTGCACCAAATTCAGATCCAGCGGCTGAATGTCGCTGAGGTGAATCTGAGCGACTTTACTGCTCTTGACGCGGATGGAGCGAACGCTGATGCAGCCGTGTCAATCGAGCGATCGTCTGATCTCGATCGCTTTCCCTTTCTCTAGAGTTCGCCCTGTTAGCTGCGAGGCAGAGCATAGAGATCGCTGCCGTCACCGAGCGAAAACTGAAGTGAATACGCTAACGTTTTGCTGCACTGTGTGACAAAAACAAGCACTGACAGAAACGCTAAACCGCTGGCTAGCCCAAAAATGCCCCGGTAGCCAACGTACTCAGCGATGAAGCCCAGCGCTGGTCCCGCGATCGCAATGCCCAGGTCAAACCCGCCAATGCAAAGCGAAAAGACGCGTCCGCGTTCATGTGCCTCTGAGCGATCGGCAACTAGCGCTACCATCAACGGCAGGAAAATACCCGTACCAGCCCCTTCAAGCAAGCCTGCCAGTAGAAAAACACCCGCACTGTGAGCAGACCACAAAAGCAGCATGGTCATGGCATAGAGCAATAGCCCCAAAGTAATGAACCGTCCCCGTCCGTAGCGGTCAGAAGCCCGCCCCGTTAAGAGTCGCACGCTGAAGCCTGCGGCGGCGGCTACCGTGTAAAACAGCCCTGCATTGAGGCGTACCCCCGCTTCTTGAATGAACAGCGGCACAAACGTACTTAACACACCAAACGCCAGCCCGACCAGGAGCAGCGTCAGCGTTGGTGTTCGGAGTCGTGAGCTAAACAGCAACCGCCAAAAGGCTCCCCTGGTAGAATCTGCAAGCGGCTGCACGATGGGCTTGGGTGCCTGAAGCCACAGCGCGCCAACGAACCCTGCAAACCCCAACCCTGCTGACAGCAAAAATAGAGGGGTGTAGCCTGCCCATGCCTGCAAAAATCCCCCGATCGCCGGTCCAATTGCCACGCCGATTGGGTTCACCAAACTCATGTAGCCAATGACCTCGCCGCGATTGGACGGGGGTGACAAATCGACCGTAAGCGTACTGTAGGCAGTGGTAAAGGCAGCAATGCTCAGCCCATGAAAAGCCCGTACCGCAATCAGGAGTGGAATTGATTGGGTCACTAAGTAGCCTAACGGTGCGATCGCTACCGCTGCCAACCCAATCAGCAGTACAAGCCGGCGGCTCCGGCGATCGGCTAACTGCCCCAACCACGGGCGAAACATCAGTAGCCCGATCGCAAAGGCACCAATGACAACACCAACCTGATACTTTGTCCCGCCGACATCTCGAATGTAGAGCGGCAGTGTCGGCAGCAAGGCAGCAAGGCTCGCCCAAAACAGCAACCCAACTGCAAACAAAACCAGCAGATTTTGCCGTACCGCTGGTTCTAGAGTGTTGAAGATTTTCAAGAATGCCTTCCTCGTAGCACTGCACTAATTTGGAGCGGCACTCGGTACTAGAACCAAGTCCTTCCTTCTATGATGAAGAGTTCTTCACAATATGGCTACGTGACAAGGATCGGCTTGAGCGATCGCCTGCTGCTGATCATCAAAAGTTGGCACAAAAAATCAGAGCCTTAACAGTGGCTCTGATTAAGCAATGGCTCTTGTAGCCATCGGTTTCAGAAAAGCAAGTGTGAACCGCTTAAAGTGCCTGACGGGAAACTAATTTCTCAAAGGTTGCCTGAGTCTGATGCAGCATTTGCTCACGGCTATCGCCTGTTTTAGTCAGCGTTGGGACTAAATTACGAGCTTGAAGCGCCATGTGAAGCTGAAGGTGAGCAACATACTCGCTGAAATCTTCCCGGCATGAAACGTTTGAAGACTGACTTAGCGACAAATTCAAGGTGTTCTCCTTCTCAACTCTGGATCGTAGACCAACGCTACGAACGTAACATGCAGTCTCTTTTTGCCCCCAATTTTGCAACGAAGATTAACGGTTGACATCGGAAACGCTTGAGAAGCTTAATGTTTCTTCAGGTCACGCTCGTGCATACCGCTGCAACCCCATCCCCTTAAGTAATACCGATTTAAATCGATTTCACGACAGATCCATCTGTAGGGACGTTACATGTAACGTCCCTACAGATGGATTTGCAGGATGGTGAACTTAAATTGGTATAACTTTCTCCAGAACACTCAATCGCGCAAGACACTTCCTTTCGCCCAGCACTTATGCTATATTCATATGCCATTGATCAGGACGCATAGCTCAGTTGGTTAGAGCACCACGTTGACATCGTGGGGGTCTCCCGTTCGAGTCGGGATGTGTCCATTATTTGCAAGTGTATTTGTGCCCA
>JACMKO010000305.1 GCA_014380065.1 Leptolyngbya sp. ES-bin-22
AGCAGCGTTCATCGGTTCTCTTAATGAGCGCATGCAAGACTCAGCAAAGTTTTCGGCACGATGCCGCCAGGTAGCTTGGACTACAGTCGCGAACAACGGAAAGTAAAGAGCTAAGCTGATGCCTGATCAAGACCACACCAAAGCGCAACTCCTTGAGCAAATCGCGACCCTGCAGCAACGGGTCATAGCACTGGAGCTGACAGTTACCCAACAACAACAAGTAGAAGTGGCTCTAGAACGCCAAGTCCAAGCAGGGACAGAGCAGTACCAACAAGCCATCGCTTTTGACACCATGCTCAAACGCATTACCGATCAGGTGCGCGATAGCCTGGATGAAAGCCAAATTCTGCAAACGGTGGTGCAGGCACTCGGTCTGGGCTTGGGTGTCGATTGTTGTGATACAGCCTTGTACGATCTCGACCAAGGTCTTTCTACCATTTGCTATGAGTACACCACCCTCTCGGCTCCGCCAGCTCAAGGGAAGGTGGTGCAATTACAAGCGTCTTTTCATCAGGTGCATCCCCAACTTTTACAGGGGCAATGTGTCCAGTTTTGTGAACATGGTCGCAATCCCATTCGACCCATCAACAGTCGCGTGGCGATCCTAGCGTGCCCGCTTTTCGATGATCAAGGCGTGCTGGGTGACCTTTGGTTAGTCAGATGTCAGCCAGATGGTTTCAACGAGTTGGAGGTCCGGTTAGCGCAGCAGGTCGCCAACCAATGTGCGATCGCCCTCCGTCAAGCACGGCTCTATCAAACAGCCCAAGCCCAGGTGGTTGAACTGGAGAAACTGCATCAGCTCAAAGACGATTTTCTCAACACGGTTTCGCACGAGCTGCGCACGCCGATGACCAACATCAGGATGGCGACTCAGATGCTGGAAGTGAGTTTGCGCCAAGCGGGACTCTTTGAGGCTGAACCGAGTCGAGTGACTCGGTACTTTCAGATTTTGCAGGAGGAGTGTCAGCGAGAAATCAACCTCATTAATAACCTCTTAGACTTAGCGCGTCTGGACGCTGAAGTGGAACCGTTGGTGCTCACTACCATTCAGCTACAAGTTTGGCTGCCCAGCATCACTAAACCGTTCCTTGAACGGACTCGGAACCAACAGCAACGGTTAGAGCTTGAGTTGGCGGCTGTATTGCCTCCTCTCATCACTGACCGCTCACATCTGGAGCGGATTCTCCAGGAACTGCTCCAGAATGCCTGTAAGTACACACCCGCTGGAGCGACTATCACGGTCACAGCTCAAACGACAGCCACGCTGCTACAGTTAAGCGTCAGTAACTCTGGAGTGACACTGCCTGCCAGTGAGCTGACCCGTATTTTTGATAAATTTTACCGTGTTCACAACCACGACCCGTGGCGGCATGGTGGCACGGGCTTAGGCTTAGCTTTGGTCAAAAAACTGGTAGCACAGTTGGGCGGCACCATCCGAGCCGAGAGTGTGGCGGATCAAGTCACTTTTACCGTCCAACTGCCGCTGCAACCGCAACCGCTTAAGCCTGCTGCCACCGCTTCATAAGGTCTGACTCCGATAGCAGCGGCAAAGTGTTCTGAAGCTAAAGTGCTCTGATCTTTATAATGGGAGTCTGGTTGCGAGTCCGTATAGTCGTGCAAACAATGAAGAGCAGTGAGAGCAATCGATCGACGTGCTATGACCCGCTTGTAGAAGCGTACCAAAAGTCCAAGCAATTACCCTTCCGCTTACTGGAGCAGCACACCTACTTGAGCCTCATTGGTGACGTTGCGGGTAAAGCCATCCTTGACCTAGGTTGCGGTAGTGGCTTCTATACGAGACAGTTCAAACAAAGAGGGGCTGAGCAAGTAGTTGGTGTGGATGTGGCACTCAAGATGATTGAGTCTGCGAGAGCGGCAGAGACAAGAGAGCCTCTCGGCATTGACTATAGGGTTGAGGATGTGGCCGCACTGGGTCAGCTTGGCAACTTTGACCTGGTCGTCGCCTCTTACTTGCTGAACTGTTTGCCGACACAAGCACAACTGAGCCAGGTGTGTCAGACCATTGCTGCCAACTTAAAGCCCGGTGGTCGCTTTGTGACTCTGAATGACAACGTGCAGCAACCGCCTGAAACCTATGCCCTCTGTGCACGTTATGGCTGCGCGAAGAGTACTGCGCAGCCGCTTCAAGAGGGCACCCCTATTTTGTTGTCTTTTGTAGTCGACGGTCAGCCATTCAGTTTTAACAACTATCACTTCAGTCGCACGACCTATGAGCTAGCGTTGCAAAGTGCTGGTTTCAAAACTATGCAGTGGCATCAACCAATGCTGTCTCCTGAGTCCATCCAGCAGTATGGTCGAGACTTTTGGAGCGCTTTTCTGGAACACTCGCCCATCGTTGTGATCGAAGGCAGCCGTTAGCGACTGGGATTGTCGTCCCGCCTCGATCGCCGTCATCCCATACGCCTTGACGCACTGTGTGCCGCATAGTCAGTTCAACGCTGCTGTGAGCCCCTCGTCCTGTGCTTCCTCCAATGCCCCTCTTCCCACCCATTAACTTCTACAGAATAGTTAATGGGTAGGGGAAGCCGATCAGGTTCGCTAGCTTGTCTTGAGGCGCAACGGTCGCGCGGAAAAGCCGCTCCTTTCACTAAACGCCTTCTCCGTTCAACCTTAATGGCTCCGGTTAGAGCGAAGCATGTTTTGGAACAGCTCAATTGAACGTCTCCGCCGCAAGCGGACGGAGTATCACTTCGCTACGCCTCACACGCGGTGCGTTCGGCTTCGCTCAACAACGCCCATTGGACTGCTTGTGCCTAGTGCGTCCTAAAGGGCGGGGAATTGACCCGTAGTGATTGAAAGGGTTTAAATGGGTACTTTGTAACAGTGTGTTAAGTTCTATGCGAAAGGCCTTCACCCCAGAGAAGGCCGTCAAAGCAAGCACGTCAAACCACCCCTTCGTTAGCCCTAAAGCCTTGCTGCCAAGCCATAGCGATTGTTGTTGTCGCAAGCCTGCTACATCGACTGCAAATCATCCTGAAAATTATGCTGATTGCTCCCTTACCCGACGATGAGTCTGCTAGACTGCGTAGCCTTTGCCAGTATCAAATTCTAGATACCGAACCCGAAGTTGGGTTTGACGATCTCACAAACTTAGCTGCCAGCATTTGTAATACCCCGATCGCTTTTGTGAGCTTAGTCGATGCCCAACGTCAATGGTTCAAAGCAAAGGTGGGAACTGATGTGGCAGAAACTCCACGTGATGTTG
>JACMKO010000306.1 GCA_014380065.1 Leptolyngbya sp. ES-bin-22
ATTAAAGTAGTCGAAAGGAGTGAAAGCAGATTGGAACCGCTTTTTGTGGTCGAGCCAAAATCCGTGTCATTTAGTGCCACGAATCTTAAAAATGATTGCTAGGCAAACATTCTAGACCTTAAAATCCCTGCTCCCTAGAATCCTGGTTAGCTGCGCGCTCGAGCAACTAATCAAACAGTTTTAGTGCCTTTGAGCGATCGGGCTCTACAAAAGAATAAGGGTTTCAGGCCATAACTTTCGAGTGATAGGTGAAATTCAGTCGAATCAAAGTTAGTGGCACTATTTTACAGCTATCTCGGCTCGATCTCTGTAACTGTCCTCGCTTAGCAATTCGCCAACGGTATCCCTATTTCGGCTCGACCCCCAGGTTTGCCTTTTCCCAGTACGGTTCGCAGGTCTGCTGAGCTTCTTGAGCGACACTGGAAGCGGGGTGAGTCAGCATGTAGTGATGCTGTAGCTGCTGACAAGCTCTATAGAGCCAGCGGTCAAGAGAGCTATTCCACAGCTGCACCGTATTGTCCCAACTGCCACTGACAACCGTCTGGCCATCGGGGCTAAACGCCACTGAAGTGACAACATCCTGAGGCTGTCCAGGTTTGCCGATTTCCTCCCCGGTTTTGGCATTCCACAGCCGCACCGTATTGTCCAAACTGCCACTGACAACCGTCTGACCATCGGGGCTGAACGCCACTGAAATGACAACATCCTGATGCTGTCCAGGTTTGCCGATTTCCTCCCCGGTTTTGGCATTCCACAGCCGCACCGTCCTGTCATTACTGCCACTGACAACCGTCTGGCCATCGGGGCTGAACGCCACTGAAGTGACAATATTCTCATGAGCTAAGCGGTTGTGCTCCAAATTTTCCTGAGTCGCATCTAGCAAGCTGCCCTCGGCAGTCCCAAAGCGGAGACGCTCCGGAAACTGGACAAACTTCGATTGACTCAAACCAATTGCTGCCAGGGCATTGACTGCTGCTTCTATGGGTTGGGTCGCTAGCAGAGCTTTTGACGTTGCTGCCAATTGCTCCACCCGTTGACGTTGTGCCTGTTGTAATTGATAGAGGGCAAAGCCAGATAAGGCTAGTGCCAGGATGGAAAAGCTCGACAGTCCCATGAAAACCCGCCGCCGCTGGCGCTCTCGTAACCCCACACTGGCCTGAATAAACTGGTTCGCCGGGGCACTAAACCCGCCCAATACCTGCTGAAATGCCGGATCCTTTCGGAGTTCCACCACTTGCGCCAGTTTCGACCCACTCCAAAGGTCACTGTCTACCTTCTTCGCTTGCCACACCGCTACATCATCATTCAAACGGTTCCGCAGCGCAATCGATTGCCGATGCTCCTGAATCCAGTCGTGCAGCATCGTCCAGGAAGTCAGCAAAATCTCATGGGCAATTTCCACCGTCGCGCCTGCTCCTGCTGCTGAATGTGGGTTGGCTCCGGCAACGGTGGCATCACTCACCAGCAGATTGGCATTAATCAACTGGGTCAATACTGTTTGTTCTGCCTCATCCGTAAACTCCGCTCGCGCTGCCCGTCGCCGCACTGGTCTCCATTCTGTCCCTGCCCCTTCATCGTCGCCAATCTCCACCAGCTTCAGAAAAATTCGCTGGGCTGCCAGCTGTGCCGCGGGCGACAACGCCTGATAAAGCTGATCGACTCGTTGTTGCAATGCTCCTCGCACGCCCCCAAGGCGGCGATAGGATGTGAGATTCAAGGTGCGATCCAAAATCCCGTCATCTTTCACCTCCGATTCCCACAGGAGATCTAGGGTGTATTGCAGCAGAGGTAAATAGCCTGCCTGTCCCTGCACCTCCTTGATGATTTCCTCTACCAATCCCGTTTCAAACACCACCCCATGATGCGCCGCCGGTTGTTCGATCGCTAACCGCAACTCATCTGGCTGCATCTGGGTAATTAGCGGACGATGCTTTTCCGTGATTCTGGCCAGCAAGTTCGCTGGAGCCGGATCAAGCTGATCCAAAAAGTCCGACCGCATCGTAGCTACAATTTTGACCTGGAGTTCCCTAGCGCGTTCCTGACAGAGTTTCACCAGGCTAGTGATAAAGCGATCACGCGTGGTCGCCTCACTCACCGTAAACAGTTCCTCAAACTGGTCAATGAAGATCAACCAGAAGGTATCGGTGGGCTTTAAAGTCTTCACCACTTGGCTCAAGGTGTCTGCTTTACCTACCTTTGCCACCTGCGCCTGAGACTGGCTAAACCCTCGACTCAGCAGACTGCCATAGAACGATTCAAACGGATCGCGATCGGGCGTTAGCATCAAACTAACAAAATGCTTGCCCCACTTTTGCTGCAGCCAGGGGATCATTCCGGCCCGCACCACCGAAGACTTGCCACTCCCCGAGGCCCCCAGCAATAAAATGAAATTAGTCTGCTCCAGTTCATTCACCAAGCCGCCGATAAACTGATCCCGCCCAAAAAAGCGATGGGTATCCTCTGGCTCAAACTTCTTCAACCCCTTGTACGGCGACGTAGTGACTAACTCACGGGTCTTGATCTCATCCACCGAGATTTGGATGATTTTGGTCTGCGTCAGGGTAATGATCTGTCCCTGAATCACATTGAAAATGTTGTCATCGCCCTGCACCTGTACATCGCCCAACGATTGTTTTTGGTTAGATGGCTGTGCTCCGAATGAATCGTCGTTCATGCTAAGCCTACCCAGGCTTTTGCCACGAGAGTTGCTACCTGCGTTACTGGTTCTGCCAAGGTTAATACTCCACTCAAACTCTGCTTCAGAGCATCGACTACATCATCTACAAAACTTTTATCCAGCTTTGGTTTCTGCAGCTCTTCCTGGAGCATCGTAATCTTTGCTTCTGTATCTTTTTTGGCAAAGGTGCTGAGTCCATCTGTTGTCGCAACCTGCTGCTTTAGCGTTGCCAATATATCCAATGCAGCTTGCAAATCCGCCTGACTGCCTGTGGTTTGAGTGCTAGTTTGAGTCAGATTGACATCCCCCGCTGCTTGGATTGGATTAAAGGAATTATTGCTGCCGCTAGTTGTTATGTTGCCAAAGGTTTGCGACTGTTTAACTGGCGATTTGGGTTGCGGTGCAGATGGGGCTACTGGTGCGTCTACATCAGGGAGAGGTCCTGTGAGGCGAAAGGGATCGTCACTGCCTCTGCGATTTTGTAGCACTGGGGTCAACGATTCTGGAATGCTGGCAAGATCAAGACCATTACGGGCAAGTTGATAGGCAAACTCAAAGGAAGCCCCGGTGACTAATGCTTTATAAAATTCTGTAGCAAATTGGATTGCGGCTCGATCGCCGATCGCTTGGTTCATCCCCACCATGCAATCAATATGCTGATGGATAGCCC
>JACMKO010000307.1 GCA_014380065.1 Leptolyngbya sp. ES-bin-22
TAGTAAGTAGTGGCTGGCAAGGGTCGCTAACGTCAACAAGCTGGACTGGCAAGCCGTTTGAGCAAACAGGATCTCGAAGGGAGAAAGGGCGAGAAAGGCAGTTGCCAGTAGCGCAACGGTTTGAGAGGCAAACAGTTCCCAAGCAAGAGCATACATGAACGGCAGAGAGAGCAGGCTTATCAGCGCGGGAAGTAGGCGTGATGCTGTGAGTGGGCTGCCAAAGAGAGCTTGAATCGGTTTGCCCAAAGCCTGTACCCAAAGGCGATCGAGCAGAAAATAGAGTGGAGGCTGCTGAGGGTCTTCCATTGCCAGCGATCGCACCGTATCAACTGAGGTACTTCCTGGCTGCGGCTGTTGAAACCGCAACAGCTCTTTCGCTGGAAAAACCTGATTCTGAAAAACTGCCTGAGACACGCCCTGCACGGTGTACCCAGAGGCTCGCAGCGACATATACACTTCATCCTGCCCATAAACCTTATGGTTCAGGTTGACAAAACGAAATACAATGCCGACGATCAGCAAGAACATAACCGACCACCGCAACCACGCCGGAGACAGTGGACGATGGATCTGATCAACAACAGCTTTCATACTGATTTGTGGCTACATCGCTGAGGGCTTTTTGGTAAGCACAGTGCTGTTGACAGCGGCAAAGACACCCAAGCATTCTGGCAGCAACAAGTGACGCTTAGCGCTATGGCGTGTTTAAGCGGCATCGTCAGTTGACACGTATTTACAAGGGTGGGAAGCATTTATCGTCCCAGAAAAATTCGCCCCCTGTTTGTTGTATCAGATTTCTGGCTCTACACCAGCAGCAATAAGTTGATCAAGCAAGGACGTGATGCAATCTGAAGGAAACCGTTAAGTAGGAAGGCACAAACATTTGTAGGATGGGTTAGCAAAGCGTAACCCATGCGGGCGTAAAGCCTTTGGCATGGCTGCGCTAGGGGTTTCATGCTTCAACCCAACCTACAGCCATTTTAGATTTAATTCCACCCACCTACTTAGTGAATTGTTAGCATCCCCTTGCGCAAAACGCTTTCTCACACACCACCAAAAAATCCGGGGATGCAAAACCTCTGGAAAGATATTACAGTCAAGGAGTTAGTTAAGCGTCTGTGAAATCTAATGCCGATTTAAATCGATTTCACGACAGATCCGTCTGTAGGATGGTGAACTTAAATTGGTATAACAATTCAAATGCAACGGACGATTGAGAGCCGCTAGGCTGTGTTTGAAAACTTCTTCGCTGCGTTGCCTAGCCGCGCTGAACTGTAAGTTCGCGCTCACAGATCCAAGTCTACTCAAGAGACTAAAGACAGCTTGCAGTCCCTTAAGTGGACTTCATGCCGTTAGCCCGGCTTTTCAACCACGGGCGGGAGAGCAGCGTAGTGGAGGGTTTTAAACCACGCCCTGTATGTTGGAGGTTATCACCGCCACTGATTGAACCATTAACGCGATCGCTGCTTTTTCAAGCGATCGCGTTAACCGTGACAAGATTATGGCTGGGGAACCCATACCGAAACAGAACCTGCCTCACAGCGGAAATCAGCCCAGCCTTCATCATTGGTTGTAACGGGGTCGCTGATACGTTCCGTCATATCGATATAAGTGCGGTTGGGTTGTCCCACTTCCATCCACTTTGTCCCTTCTTCACCATTGCTCAGCACGACTGCCATGCCACCGGGATGCTCTTCATCACCTAAGCGTGTCCAACCGAGGGTGTTTGCATGATCGAAATAATCATACTGGTCGCCATAGCCATAGGTTTGACGGGCGTACAAGAATTTATCAATGATCCATTGATGACTGTCCAGCCAAATCTCATATTCATTGCCATCGCGACCCGTATCCTTGTAATGAGCACCGTAATAATCGGCATAGAAAATACAGGGATAGCCCTCGCTGCGGAGGAGGATTAAGGCATAAGCCAACGGTTTGAACCAACCCTCTACTACAGACTCTAATGCCTGTAATGGTTGTGAATCGTGATTGTCAACCAGGGTCACGGCTAGAGCTGGCTGATCTTTCACCAGGGTGTTATCAAAAATCTGTCGCATATCATAGCCATTGCCCTGAGTACTGGCAACGCTAAAGTTGTAGTGCAGGGGCGCATCAAACAACAGCACATCACCACCTGTGACTTCAATGAAGTGGTGTAGCGCTTCCACTTCATAGGACCAATACTCACCGACCGCAAAAAGATTGCGCCCAGCGTGTTGACGGCAGTGTTGCAGCCATTCTGGGAAAAAGCCGGCTTTGACGTGTTTGACGGCATCGAAACGAAAGCCATCGACATCTGTGGTATCGACGAACCATTCACCCCAGCGCTTTAACTCGTCACGCACTTCTGGCTGCTCCATGTCCAGGTCGCAGCCCATGAGATAGTCAAAAGCGCCTTTTTCCAGGTCAACCTGTTGGTCAAACTGTTTATCTTTGAACAGGTAAACGGCGTTCTCACCTTCGTTGTAAACGTTGTAGTCTACGGCATCGAAGTGCCACCAATGCCACTCCATCTCAGAATATTTGCCCTTGCGACCGGGGAAAGTAAAGTGAGTCCATACCTTAATCGTTTGCATGTCGCCGATCGGCTGGTTGCGATTTTCAGGATTATAGGGCGTTGCTTCCACTTCTTCAGGTTCATCTGCCCCTAACTTGTGGTTGAGAACAACGTCGGCATAAACTCGGATACCCGCTTCCTTCGCCACTTTGACCGCAGCAATGTACTCTTCTTTGGTGCCGTACTTTGTACGCACCGAGCCTTTCTGGTCAAACTCGCCCAAGTCAAAAACGTCGTAAACCCCATAGCCAACGTCATATCCACCGCCTGTCCCTTTGTAAGCGGGAGGTAACCAAACGGCGGTAACACCAGCCTCTGCCAGCCCTTTGACTCTTTCTGAAAACTCGTTCCAAAGGTTACCATCGGGCGGGATATACCAGTGGAAATACTGCATCATCACACCATTCAACTGAGCCATGTGTATCCCCTAGAAGAATCGATTGTTAACGTTGACTGTGACTATGATGACTATACGCTGAAGCCTTCTTTTGCGTCTCTCTACCAGCAGATAGAAACAAAAGATCTACTCAAAAGCCGTGCTTAGAGGCTGTTTAAAAAGTGTCTGGCGGTTGTATGCGCAAAGCGGCTTCTCTTTGAGTAACCGCGATTACAGACACAAAGTCTGCTTGCGCATATTACAACCGAGGGTTTTATAACCTGCGCTTCTTGAATGCCGCATGGTTACAGGCAGGCTTGCCCGCATAGCCGTGACTTCAGTTGCCCAGACTAAGTAGGAAGGCACAATCATTTGTAGGATGGGTAAAGCCGTTCCGGCATGCCAGAAAAGCGGAAGCGTAACCCATGCGGGCGTAAAGCCTTTGGCATGGCTGCGCTAGGGGTTTCATGCTTCAACCCAACCTACAGCTATTTTATATTTAATTCCACCCACCTACTTACAAGGTCGTGACGTTTCAAACCATCCTCTTAGCTTCCACTGTTTTCTTCTCTCCGTGACAGCTCTTGAGCCAGATTTTCCTGAAGTGCCCCCAAAACCGCGATCGGGTCAGCCGCTTCTTGCATCACTTCAGCCTCCGGATCGTGTCGATCGAGCACCTCAGGCAAGTCAGCACGGAGTTCTTCTAGAAGCGCAATGATTTTGGCAATCTTCTGCTCGGAGAGCAAGTTAAGCTGTAGCATCAATTGCGATCGCTGTTCGGCAAAGTTTTCTTGGCGCGTTTGACGTACTAGCACTCCGGTTGAAATCACTAAAGCGGCTGTGTCCAATCCCTGTGCTGACCAGCTAAATGGAGGCAGATCAAAGGGCAGCCAAGACTCAAAAAAACTGCCTACAATCCAGCATGTCAGGCTGAGCAGCAACCCATACAAAAAGATCGATCGACCAAAGAACGTCGCGCTCGTTTCTAGTAGACGCTGAAGGGCGTGAGTACCCCGCGCTTCCTGGATATGGAGTGACGTAATCGCTTCAATATTTTTGGTGATGGGGTCTGGCAAGGGAGCCGTGAACACTTGATTGCGACCAGCTTTCA
>JACMKO010000308.1 GCA_014380065.1 Leptolyngbya sp. ES-bin-22
CCTGATCCAGCTTTCTGTAGGCGTGTTAGAGCGACTTGGCATTAGTAGCCCCCCTTTTAGTAGCCCCCCTTGGGAACGCAATGGGAAGTTGGACGACTGGTATTTGGACAATTGGGATGACGAAACAGGCGGCATTGCTCGCAGTCCAAGACCGAAACGTCCTACTCCCAGCCCAATCATCAATGAATCAGCCGCAACACCTGACTAAAAAAGAGTTTTTTGCCCGATCGCCCACACTACGTTGAGGATGCGATCGCGGTTCTTGCCTGGTTCTGCAACAGCAACCCATACTCCAAGCCTTCCACCACCGCAAGGTAGGAGGCTTCTAAAATATTGCCAGAGACACCAACCGTCGTCCAGCGTTGATGACCGTTGCTGGACTCAATCAGCACTCGCGTTTTGGCAGACGTTCCGGCAGCGCCATCTAGAATCCGCACTTTATAATCCGTCAAGTGAAAGGTGTCAATTTCGGGATAGGCGTTGACCAATGCTTTGCGCAAGGCGGCATCCAGCGCTGAGACGGGTCCGTTCCCTTCCGCTGCTTCCAAAACTTCGTGGCTGTCGATCGACAGCTTGACTGTTGCTAAAGAGGTCGCACGATTACTTTCTGCGTTGGGCAACATGTTGTAGTGAACCTGGAACCCTTTGACCTCAAAGGGCTTTTGGCGTTTTCCCAAAGCCTCGCGCATCAGTAGCTCAAAGCTGGCTTCAGCGGCTTCAAACTGGTAGCCTTCGCTCTCCAGAGTCTTCAGGCGGTTGAGAATCTGGCGGCAGGTCGGGTCTTGTTTGTTCAACTCAATGCCAAAACTGCGGGCTTTTGCCAGAATGTTGCTCAACCCCGACTGGTCAGAAATCACAATACGACGACGATTCCCGACCTGCTCTGGCTGCATGTGCTCGTAGGTGAGGGGATTTCGCTCGACAGCACTCACATGGATACCGCCTTTATGAGCAAACGCAGATAGCCCCACAAAAGGCGCATGGTCGTCTGGAGCAAGGTTGACCACTTCGCTCACAAACCGGCTAGTTTCGGTCAGGTGCTCTAGCTGGTCAGCCGCGATACAGCTAAACCCAAGTTTTGCTTGCAAATTGGGAATGAGCGAACACAGATTCGCGTTGCCGCAGCGTTCGCCGTAGCCGTTGATGGTGCCCTGCACCATACGAACGCCTTGCATTACGGCTGCTAACGCGTTTGCAACAGCGGTCTCGGAATCGTTATGTGTGTGAATGCCGAGGCGGAAAGTTAAGGGAGTGGGAAGTAGGGAGTGGGGAGTGGGGGAGGTTTTGAGTTTTGAGTTTTGAGTTTTGAGTTCTTCTGGTTCTCTGACTCCCTTCTCTCCCGCTGCTCCCACTGCCCTCTCTACTCCTGCCTTCTGCCTTCTGCCTTCTGCCTTCTCCAACGCAGGAAAATCCAACGTTTGAATCACCTCATGCACAATTTGAGCAATTTCGTGAGGTAAGGTGCCGCCGTTGGTGTCGCAGAAGACGAGCCATTCAGCGCCAGCGTCGATCGCCACTCTCAAGGTCTCTAGCGCATAGTCTCGGTTGTGCTTGTAGCCGTCAAACCAGTGCTCAGCATCGTAAATAACGCGGCGACCGTTAGCACGAAGGTATTGAATGGTGTCCTGAATCATCGCCAGATTTTCGTCCAGCGTTGTCTTGAGACCTTCGGTGACATGCAAATCCCAAGACTTGCCGAAAATCGTCACCCAGCGGGTGCCTGCTGCCAGAATGGGCTGAAGCATGGGATCGTCTGCCGCCGCCATACCGGGACGACGGGTAGAGCAAAAGGCAACCAGTTCTGCTTGCGTCAGCGGTTCTTCTCGTAGCTGCCAAAAAAACTGCACATCTTTAGGATTTGCTCCAGGCCAGCCTCCCTCAATAAATGGCACGCCTAATCGATCTAACTGTCGCGCAATGCGGAGCTTATCCTCGAGGGAAAGCGATATGCCTTCTCGTTGAGAGCCGTCACGCAGCGTTGTGTCGTAGATCCAGATCTGGCGAGTGGTGTCTGAGGTCATGAGAAAGCAACTGGGAAATTTAAGTCGGTAAGAAACTATTTTAGGGAACTGTCCGACCGATCGGCGCAGATGGTCAGATCAAAGTGAAGCATTAGGAGCAGGAAAGGCATTGGTTGCCAGTGAGGAGTAAGCGCGATCGTCAAGACCTCGCGCTCAGGGAAGAGTCTAGCAAGACGAAAAGGCAGCACAATAGAGGGAGTACGTTACAACACTGGGGTCAACACAATGCCGACTGTCAAAGCTGAAGGCAAAACGTTTACGTGCGAAAGTGGCGCAAACTTGCGTCAGGTGCTGCTGGAAAACGGCGTTGACGTTTACAATGGCGTGGCATCGGTGATTAATTGTCATGGGTTGGGTACGTGTGGCACGTGCGCGGTACAGGTGCAGGGTGCCGTGTCTGAACCAGAGTGGCGTGAGAAAGCGCGTCTTTCGTTGCCGCCCCACTCGCTTGAAAAAGGTCGCCGTCTTTCTTGCCAGGTGCAGGTTTTGGGCGATGTGACGGTGACAAAGTACGATGGCTTTTGGGGACAAGACGATCGCGTTTTGTGGACAGCGGGGCAAGCACTCTAACGCAATCTTGACGGTTTTAGTATCGGTGAGCGATCGCAGCGGTCGTCATAGAGTGAATAGGATGAGGTTAACGCTGGAGAGGGTGTCATGAGCCGATTAGTGATTGCAATCTTGATTTTATTCGCCGTTCTTATTGGGCTGAGGGCTGCTAATACTTCATTGTTTCAGCGCGGTTTTGCCAACCAGCTCAACAGCCCTTCTTCAGCGACCCGCAGTACGGGGTTTAGTACTGAATCAACAGCAGCCTCTAACAACGGAGGCTCGACAACAAACTTAAATCCATCGAATCCAATAGGCGCAGATACGACCTCCTTACCGCCTACAACTCAGCCAGCAGTCCCCGCTGGTTGGTAGACCTCAGAGCATGGCAATAACACCTGATGTCTTGGTCATTGGTGGGGGCGTGGTTGGTCTGGCGATCGCCCTCGAATTGCGTTTACGAGGCGCATCCGTCACCGTTCTTAGCCGTAATTTTGCTCAAGCTGCTAGCCACGCGGCGGCAGGGATGTTAGCACCCCAGGCAGAAAAGCTCCCTCCCGGTGCCATGCGGGAACTTTGCTTGCTGAGTCGATCGCTCTATCCAGCCTGGACGCAAAAGCTAGAGGCGCTGACAGGACTACCGACAGGCTATTGGGAATGTGGTATCTTAGCGCCCGTGTATGAGCCGGAGCCAGAAGAAAAGACACCGATCGCTCAAGCTACAATCCCAACACCCTATACCCAACACCCAACACCCTCTTTCTGGCTCGATCACACCGAAATTCACCAACACCAACCGGGCTTGAGTGAGGCAGTCATCGGTGGCTGGTGGTATCCCGACGATGCGCAGGTGGATAACCGATCGCTGGCAAAAGCGCTATGGGCAGCCGTGCAGGATGTGGGCGTTAACCTGCGAGAAGGGATTGCTGTGGAAACGCTTCTGCAACAGGATAAGCAGGTTAGCGGAGTGGAGACGTTACGCGAAACCTTACAGGCAGGACATTACGTGCTGGCGACGGGTGCATGGTCGCAAGCCTTGTTGCCCATTCCCGTCACGCCTAAGAAGGGGCAAATGTTGTCGGTGCGTGTGCCCGTAGAGGGTGATCTACCGCTACAAACGGTCTTATTTGGCAGTGAGATTTACATCGTGCCTCGACGAGATGGACGGATGGTCATCGGTGCCACGAGCGAAGATGTTAGCTTTACGCCAGACAACACACCTGAAGGCGTACAAGCCCTGTTGGAACGAGCGATACGGCTTTATCCAGGCTTACGACATGTTCCGATCAAGGACTGCTGGTGGGGCTTTCGACCTGCGACACCGGATGAACTACCATTGCTAGGTGCAAGCCCTTACGCAAACCTCACCCTAGCGACGGGTCACTACCGCAATGGCATTTTGTTAACGCCTGTAACGGCGCAATTAATTGCTAATTTGGTTTGGCATCAGCAGGTTGATCCGTTACTGGATGCGTTCCACTGGTCACGGTTCAGGGCGTAGTACACGCAATCAGTGTTGTAGTAGCGAGCCTCTTTTTCGTACTGCAAACCGATTTTTTCCATCACGCGACGAGAGGCAGCGTTTGCAGGGTTTGCGACCGCCACAATGCGATTCATTTCTAACACCTCAAACCCATACTCTAAACTTGCTTTTGCACCTTCCGTTGCCAAACCTCTGCCCCAGTAAGCCTTTGCCAAGCGCCAACCAATCTCGATTTCGGCTGTGTCGTCGAGAGACTTCAATCCGCAAAAGCCTAACAATTTGCCATCCGCCTTGTGATCGACTGCCCACAGGCTAAAGCCGTCCTGCTCCTGATGCTCAATGATGCGTTCTAAGCTTGCTTTCGTTTCTGATCGCGATCGCGTCTGCCCTGAACCGATGTAGCGCATCACCTCGGGATCACCCCAAGTAGCCGCAAGCGCATCTAGATCAATCAGCGTAAAAGGGCGGATTTGTAGGCGATCGGTCTCAATCTCAACCATGATCTGTTAGCCCCGATGACGGCTCAACTGCTTGTCGATCGTCTCACGTAGAAGTTATACCAATTTAAAGCATGACGGCTACAGATCCAATCGCTGGGTGGGGGCAAGGCAATGCCTTGCCCCCACAAGATGTGTCGTCTTTTCAACTCAAATTGGTATTACCGCAACGCAAATGTCGTATGGCTGCACCCGTCTCATTGAGTAAAGCTTCCATTGCGTGTAGAGCAGAGATTGCGCCTGCATTTTTGGCTAAGCCTTTACCCTGCTAGAAACCGTGACTTTACCACGGGTTGCCGATCATGGTGAAGGCTGCCCAGTAGTAGGGATGAGAGAGTTGACGATCGCGCACAGCAAGGCTGGCTGGCGGTAAGGAGATGCCTTCACCTGCTTCGATGCCTTGTAGACGACCGTTTTGGAGGAAGACTTGCCCTTTCGCCATTGCGAGTTGTGCCTTGCGGAGTGCTTCAGCTTTGATACGAGCCGTCCGCAGGTCTTTGTAGAAGCCTGTCATGAGGGCAGTGGTAGCGGCATCACTGACGTACCACAGGCTGGCAACGGCGGTTTTAACGCCCGTTTGTACTGCTAAACCACCAAAACCGAGTTCGGCTTCACGATCGCCCAGAGCCGTGGCGCAGGCACTGAGCACCAGGAGTTCGATTTGCGGATCATTCCAGCCCAGTTGACGCACCTGATCGAGCCGAAGTTTGTCGTTCCAGAGCTGGATATAGGAGTTACTGTTCGCGCCGGGGTAGAAGTCGGCGTGGGTTGCCATGTGGATGATGCCAAAGGGCTGTTCTTTCCGAAAGGCTTTGAGGTTTTCGAGGGTGACGTTGTTGTTGAAGGCGAGCCGCCCTGACCACAGTTGATTGACCAGAATGGAGACTTCGACGGGTACGGCTGGAAGGGGCGGCTGATCCTGGGTACTTTCTGAAATGCCTAACCCTAAGACCTTCACATCTCGAATATTGCGGTAGCGGGTATCGGTGAGGCTCAGGCTAGGCATCACGCCGACGCTGTACTTTTCGATCAGAAAATTTTGACCGTCGTTAAGCGCTGCAATCGGTAGCGATCGCAGCCCGGTATCCATCAAAAACACCAGGTTATCGATGCCTCTGGCTTGCAGGTCAGCGGCGATCGGTGCAATCAACCATTGATAGAGCTGACGACTCATCCCCATGTAGGTATTGGCACGCGTCTTGCGTGGATCTGAGACCTCGTTGCGGAATTGTTGCGCCAGGGGCAGTACTTTGCCACGCGTTGCTTCTGAAAGGCGTTTGCGGATGGCATCGCCTTTTGCCGTGACGACGACCAGTTCAAGCTGGTCAGTGCTGCGTTGACTCGTCTGAGCGAAGCTTGTATCGGTGGCGGTATCATCCTGAAGCTGTTTGGCTCGGCTTACGGGTTCAGCGCCGAGTGAGGCAGGCACAAAACTGATGTAGATGAAGGCAGGTTTGACACCAGTATCTTTCTCAATGCGTTGAGCGATGTCTCGCGGCTCTTCACGGGATTTGGGACGAGTCTCTGCCAGACCAAGATAAGACTCAAACGTGCGGGTGAAACGGTCTTCTGGGGTATCTGGTGCCAGCTTAAAGTCTGGCTGCGGTTGCGGGTTTGGCTTTAGCTCTGCTTTAGAGCAGCTTGTTAAGGCACAGAGATCTGGAATGACGACATTGGTAACATCCTGGACATTCACCTGCACCTGTACTGGGTTAGAAGTCGAGACACCATCGCTGGCTCTAAGCGTAAACGCATTCAGCAACCCGGTGGCATCGGTGGGCGGCGTGTAGAGCAGGACATCACCAGGGATGAGATTTACACTGCCCGGAATAACCGGATTGCCGTTGAGAGTGAGCGTTGCACCAGGGGCGATCGATGCAATGGTAAGCGTCGTCACGTCTTGATTTACGTCCGTGATGTTAGGAGCGATCGCCGTATAGCTAATCACAAAAGGCGTATTTCTCGTGGCACCCGATAATGATGAGGTTGCTGTCAGGACGGGTGGCGTGTTGAGCGCGGTAAGGGCAATCCCTGTTGCTGGTACAACGGTGATGGTACTTGCTTGCACGGGAAAACTGCCAGAGGCGATGACATTGCCGCCACCCCGATTAACGGCACCAGCCGTCCCGTTTGGGCTGGCACTGCCAATCACAAACGGCACGTTATTGGGTCCGCCATCGTGTTGAATGGC
>JACMKO010000309.1 GCA_014380065.1 Leptolyngbya sp. ES-bin-22
AACTCATATTTATTCTTACTCCCGGCAGGAATCTCGATCAGGACGTTTAGCAAACCGGGCTTGGGTTGGGCAGGAATACGGGCAAGATCCACAGCAATTCTCCAAACTAGCGAGGGGATTTTGGGAAAGGCAGAAGCCAGAAGCCAGAAGGTTTTGTCCTTTATGCTTAAGCACTATTGCTCTCCCCGTTTAGATTTTACGGGAAGACGGCAGCATGGAGGCGGACAGGGATGGCTTAAGCCTTTTCACGTTCGCTGCACGGTCTGCACAAGAGGCAAGAAGGTCGGAACCAAAGCGGGCTGGCTGACGACTAATGTCGGGTACGATCGATCACCATAGTCTTCTCCTACCTGAAGTGGGAAAATCGGCTGTGCTTCCAGTGGTGTCCAAACGCCGCCTGCTGCCTGCACGATCGCCCAGACTGCCGCAATATCCCAAATTTTTGGTGTGGCTTCGACTCCACCTAACGTGGCTCCGGCAGCAATGGTCAGAAAGTTGTAGGTTGTGGCTCCCAGCATCCGAATTTTGCAGGGAAAAGGATTCTTTAGCAAGGCAGTGCTGCGGGTGCAGAGGCTGAAGCAGTGGTTTGAGGTGAGAGCATCGGTGTTGGTGTGGATGGGGCGATCGTTCAAAAAAGCGCCGATCGGCATTTCTAGACCAGACTCACCACGCCAATAACCGTGAAAGGACTGTCCCAACGGTGGTAGATGAACGTAGCCGAAGACAGGTGTACCTTGGTAGAGCAAGCCCAGCGAAATGCCCCAGATTGGTAAACCTCTGGCAAAGTTCGTAGTTCCGTCTAAAGGATCAATAATCCAGCACCAGTCATTTGCTGGAAAGATATGCTCCACTTCTTCGCTAAGAACCCCGTGAGTGGGAAAGGCTTGGGCGATCGCACGTCTCAAAGCATCATCCGCCCAGCGATCGGATTGCGTAACCAAACTCCCATCGGCTTTTTCTGCTGCCTGCGCCTGCCCAAAATCTTGCAGCAGTTGTGTTCCCACACGGGCAGTTGTGGTTTTGGCAAATTCGAGCACCTGCGTCCAGAAGTCAGACATGAAAGTTTTGAGTATTGAGTATTGAGTGTTGGAGTTTTAAGTAATTCTTCTCGACAGAAGCTTAAGTCAACATTCTACGCATATTCCATTTCCTGCATTTGATTGCCCTCAAGTAGCTTAAGCAGCGCACGAGAGAATCTTAAATACAGTTCTGTATCATTATCTATTTGAAAGTCACAGGGAGGCTTACAGCCACAAAGCTGATTGAGAAAGTCCTTAGATATTTTGTTGCCATGAGCGAGCAGGTTTTCATGAACACTCTGGCAAAGTTTGTGGGTCAGCTTGAGGCGCTCATTATCGGTTAGAAATCTTTCTAATTCAGGGTCAAGGCAACCATTAATAAACAATGTTGCTTCTTCCTGCCAAAAGTCACGAGCCTCTTTTAACCAAAATTCTATTTCTGGCATATTATCAATTTCGCGCACCAGCAAAAATAACCAGACTTGAACTTTAAAGTCTTTCGCACAGATATGCTTCCCACGCAATGAGACTGAAGAGTGTCCCATAGTTCACTAAAAGATGTTTCTACAATCTATGACTTATGCGTTTGGATAGAGCATGCTGAAAGAACTATATTGTTTTTTTCCAAGCAATGGCTTTGCTCTTTAACATAAGATATTTCAATCTAATTCGTTGCTCATTACGGTGGCGATCGCCGCTTTTGCATTTGACTGAAACTCTGCCACATTCACACGGCTGAGTAGCCCTACTGCCACAAGCATGCCCACGGCTTGCACCGCAAACACTAGCCCGTAGGACAGTACGGGAGCCGTGAAGAGCTTGTTGCCAAGATCCAGAACCGTCCCGCCTGCAACGGTGGAGAGTGCCCGTGCCATCGCTTGCGCCAGTCCCCAAGCTCCGATGAAGGTTCCGGCTGTTTCCGCAGCGGTGAGATCTAGCATGAGGCTGAGCGCGCCTGTAGTGGTGATGCCAGATGCCAGACCAAACGCGAAAACCACTCCTTTGAGCGCGGTTTGGCTAGCGGTGAAGCCCGCGGCAATCAGCAAGATAAAGCACCCTGCGACCAGTAAACAGCCCACTTTGGCGGTTTGCTGCTTGCCTAAGCGCGGCACGACTAAAAAGCCAGCACTGCTGATGCCGATTAGTGTACCTGTACCCCAAAAGGCGTTCAGCAATGTGGTTTTAGAGAATTCCATGCCAAACACTTTGGCACCGTAGGGTTCCAATACCGCATCTTGCATGAAGAGGCTGATGGTCATCACTAGCAGGAACGTAAAGAAAATACCTGTTTGACGGCTGGCGGTGAGGACTCGCAAGGCTCTGCCTAACGTGATTTGGTCTTCCCGATCGGCTAACGACGATCGCGATCCATAGAGCGAATATTTTTTCTCTACGCCTGCCGTTGCTAGGATTGCTAACCCAACGACGATCGCAGGTACGATGATAAAAACTCGATTGATCGCCGCTTGCAGCACATCCAGCGGTGTATTCAGCGCCAACTGTTTCAGCAAGACGCTAATTAAAATTGCGCCGACGACAATGCCTACCATTAGCATTGACCAGACAACACCAATCAGTTTGGGGCGATTTGTCTCATCCGAAACATCCACCAGCAGCGCAGCAAAGGGAGTCGAGCCAGCACTGAGCGCCATCCCGTACAGCGCGAACACGCCTGCGAGTAGGGCTGTCCAGAGATACGTTTCACCACTCCAAGTCCAACCGCCTGCTGCCTGAACTGTTGCGCCCAAGCGCCACATCACCTGGACAGCTAGAAAGGAGGCGAGCGCAAACAGCGTCGTACCAGCCCATACATAGCTCGTGCGATGATAGCCTGCGATCGGTCGAGCATCCGACATCTGCCCAAACCAAACCCGTGCAGGCGACATAAATTGATGGACTGCAATCACGCTTGCGGCGATCGTCGCTGGAATCGCCAGGTTGCCAATCATTGCCCGATTCAGCACCCCTAGAAAGAGCACAGACATCATCCCCAGTCCCATCTGATATAGTCCCAGGCGAAACATAGTGAACAAGCCAAGCTTGGACACACCAGCATCGTGCGGCGATCGATACGCCTGTGAGTCAGATACGTTGCGCGTTGACATAACCGATTCCTCAAATACCTTCAAACGATCGCCAACAGCCATCTCCACATTAAGCTCAAACGCCTCACCCTTGCTCGAAATTTCCTCCCTCATCTCTCATCCTTTGCCGCTCTCTTCCCCAAGCGATACACTAAACAGACACACCCAAAACAGGGAGCGATCGCGTGCAAACGGTAACGCTTGGCAAAGATGGTCCCGCTGTCACCGCCCTCGGCATTGGTACCTGGGCATGGGGCGACAAACTTTTCTGGAGCTACGGCAACGACTACGGAGCCGATCAGGTGCGCGAGGCGTTCCGTGCCACGCTAGAGGCTGGCATCGACTTCTTTGATACGGCAGAAGTCTACGGTTTGGGCGAATCTGAGCGGCTGCTTGGGCAGTTTATGCGACAGACTGAAAAACCTGTGCAGATTGCCACAAAGTTCTTTCCATTGCCCTGGCGCT
Source organism: Leptolyngbya sp. ES-bin-22 (assembly GCA_014380065.1). Classification (GTDB taxonomy): domain Bacteria; phylum Cyanobacteriota; class Cyanobacteriia; order Leptolyngbyales; family Leptolyngbyaceae; genus Stenomitos. Next base: position 3,569 of record JACMKO010000309.1, read on the forward strand.
TCAACGCTCAATCCGTTTCTGATGCCTTGACTGCCAGTCTAGAACGCTTACAGGTGCCGCAAGTTGCGCTCTATCAAGTGCATCAACCGTTTGATTTCCTCCTCGGCAAACGTGCCTTAATGAATGCGCTAGCCGATGAGGTGCAGCAGGGCAGAATTGCGACCGTTGGAGTCAGCAATTACTCAGCCGAACAGATGCGGGAATCACACAAATTCCTGGCGGCACGGGGCATACCGCTAGCAGTCAATCAGGTACGCTACTCGTTGCTGACCCGTCAAATTGAAAGCAATGGCATTCTCGACACTGCCCGCGAACTGGGTATTACAATTCTGGCGTACAGTCCCCTAGCGCAAGGTTTGTTGACGGGGAAGTATACGGCTGAGTCGGCACGATCGGGTCAGTCGCTCCAGGGTGCCCGTCGTCTCGATCCCCGCTTTAACGAGAGTGGGTTAGGGAAAATTGCGCCTGTCGTGCGGTTACTTCAGGATATGGGCGCAGTGCATCAACGGACTCCCGCTCAAGTTGCCCTCAATTGGTTGATTGCTCAAGGCGTGATTCCGATTCCTGGTGCCAAGAATGCTGATCAGGCGCATCAAAATGCTGGTGCACTAGGCTGGAGCTTGACTGAACATGAAATTGCAACGCTCGATCGCGCCACCCAAGCTTGGAAATAAACGATGCTCGATCGCGCCACAACACTTTTTACAGATTAGGGTTTCAACCTCAATCGCTGGCAAGGTGTGCGGGGTGAATACTGGGTGTTGGCTCTAACGCGTCCTACTGCTCAGTTTTGTGGCACTGCCAGTTTACATGCCACCGCAAGTCACACTCTCACCGCCAGTTTTGTATGGGGTTTGGGCAGCCGCTCTCCTCTTCGGGCTTTTTGCCATGCTCTTGATCACAAAAGGGCTGCTAGACCTGGGTGACAGCCTAACACCTCTACCTCATCCTAGAGACGATGGGCAACTGGTACGATCGGGCGTTTATCGCTTTGTGCGGCATTCACTCTACAGCGGTTTGATTGTAGCTGGGTTTAGTTGGGCACTCTATCAAGTAAGCCTGAGTCACCTGGTCGGCACTACACGTCTATTTGGGTTTTTCAATCTCAAGGCAAGCCGCAAAGAAAGCTGGTTATTGCAGAAATACCCTGACTACGCCCACTATCAACAGCACACGAAGCGCCTAGTTTCCTGGCTGTACTGAGCGCAACTCCGTTTGCGTCGGAAATGTTCTAAACATCATTACGCGATCGCAGCTCGTGGTGCCCGGAACAAGCGACATCAGGTGTGAATAAGACTGTGGGAAGCAACTTATTTTCTTGGTGCAGTCGCTAACGCTCGTAGCCCTAACGCCGCTCTGAAGGAGCTTTGGTCTAAATGGCTAACGTCCATTGGTGCAAACACGTTAAACTATCGCAATCACGCCTTAAACACTGAGCCGTTATGGAGTTATGACTATAGTTCTGATCGTAGACGATAGCCCCACTGTGCGGGAAATGGTCTCAGAGCAATTCAGAAAAAGCGGCTTCAGCGTCATTGAGGCGGTTGACGGTGAAGAGGCGATCGAGCGTATCACGGCAAAGGTTCCCGATGTTGTGGTGACGGATATCGTGATGCCTCGTAAAAACGGCTACGAACTCTGTCGTTGGATCAAAAACGATCCCAAAACAAAGCACATTCCTGTGATTATGTGTACCAGCAAAAGCGAAGAGTTTGATGTCTACTGGGGCATGAAGCAAGGCGCGGATGCGTACATTACCAAGCCCTACCACCCGCCTGATTTGCTGAATGCGGTCAAAAAACTGCTCCAACAGGCAAACGGGTAAGAGCTATAGGTTAACTGACGAGCCGATTTTAGGAGTCCCATAACGGCGCAGTTGAGCCGACGCAGATATCACGCCAGATTCTAACCGATAGCCCCTTGTCATTTGGCTCCAAAGCCGTGTTGGGATGCTGGCACTCACAATGAAATTTAGGCGACTTTAAGCTGTTTTTCAATCGCATCACACGCCACATTCACCCCATCTTCTGCCCGGATAATATACCCAATTTTTGCTGCTTTAGCTGCATAACTAGGATCTTCTAATAGTTCACCTAACTGTCTAGCGACTCGTTCTGCTGCATACTGCTTGCGAGGGATTGTCTGCGACGTTCCCAAGCGCTTTACCCTAGCTGCATTGTCGGGTTGGTCGTGGCTGTAAGGCATGACGAGGGTTGGATGACCTGCCCTCAATGCCTGAGCCGTCGTTCCAATCCCACCCTGATGAACAATCGCACAAGCAAGAGGAAAGATTTCTGAATAGGGCGCATAGTCACAGGCGAGGATGCTAGCTGGTAAATTTTCAGGTGGGGAATTCTTACCCATCAATAGCACAGCACGGCGATCGAGCCTGATAGCAGCCTGCACACTTTCAGCATAAAAATTACCGGGAGCATTGACCGCCGCTGAACCCAGGGTAAACACCAGAGGCGGATCGCCAGAATTCAGAAAAGCTAGCAATTCTGGAGTCATGTGTTGCTTTCGATCGCCATCGTAGAAAGTAAAGCCAGTCGTCACAACATTGGGCGACCAGTCGGGTTGGGGAGTGCCTAATACTGATGAAAATAAGGCTAAAACTAAGTAGGGAGAATACTTATCATTACCAACAATCGGATTCTGTATAGGGGGTAAACCTAACTCCTTGCGGATTTCATACACTGGTTTTCCCCAAGGTCGAGTTACAGACTTTGAAAATTCTACAACCCAGCGATTAATTTCCGGTCCAAAATGGTAAAGTTTCGCCAGTGCTGGGTATACCGAAGACACGATCGGCTCATACGCCGAAAAAAATGCCACCGGGGCCAGAGCGCAGCTAGCCCAGCGCAACTTCAGCACTTCAGCGACTAAGGGAGCGGCATAGATAACTTCGTGAGCGACTAAGAAGTCAGCGTCTATTGCGATCGCCATCAAGTCGTCATATGTGTTCCGCACATTGCTCAGAATAAGGTCTTTCAGAATTAGCTTTGGTCCTATTTTCGGGTCCATCAGCCGTTCAAACAGTTGAGGATCTTCTGGCAAATCAGGGCGAATCGCATGAAATTTCAACCCTAAAGGCTCAACCTTACTTCGATACCCTTCTGCTGTTGCAAGCACGACATCGTAACCGCGATCGTGCAAGCTTAAACTCAATGCAATGATGGGATGTAGATCGCCCAGTGAACCCCATGTAGCAAGAATAATCCGGCTCACGCTTTTACCCCTCGGTCAGCACACTTACATCGTCAAAACTGCTCTATCTTAGACTTTTTGAATCGCCTCACTGACAAAACTCGAATACCGCCTTCATCGACAAAGCAAAGGAACCCAACAATAAGTGGTACGAGAACCTCGCTTGCGCGACAAGATGCCCGCACTGTGGTTAGAAAACTGTTCAGCTTGTTGCTACAAACTTCCTTAGAGGTTGCTCAGCGAAGCGATCGCTGGTTAGTTGACCGCATTGAGCTGGACTCATCACCGAGACCAACCGCTACTCAGTCGCCACCGACGCTGATCCCACTGCCTTGAACGATCGCGCCTGTGATGTTAATGCCATTCATCCTGGCACCAACCGTTTCAGCATTGCTAACGTTCGCATTCTTCAGGTTGGCGTTTCTAAGATTTGCCAGGTTCAAGGTCGCGTTGCTGGCAAACACACCAGTGAGGTTCGCGTTTTGCAGGTCAGCGCCACTGAGATCTGCCCCTTCAAGGTTGGCATTGGTCAAATTTGCTCCTTGCAGATTGGCATTGCGTAAATCGGCACCAATCAAGTGAGTTGCGGTTAAATTTGCGCCAGCCAAGTTGCAGCCAGAGCACGATCGCGTTTCAAGCAAGCGCTTCACATGGTCAGGGTTTTCGGCTCTTGCTGGAGTGGCGATCGCAACAGCAGCGACTAGAAAAAGCGTAGAAAAGAATTTGTTCATCATTTGCCTCCTGGAAACTGAAGCGTCAGTTGGCTACTACATCAGCAATCCAACCAAAATCGGAATGTCTAGAAAACGAATTTAGCCTGGCTGATTGAAATCGAAGTTTGAGTGCGTGATTTTAACAAGGCATCAATCGATCGTATAGCAATAGGCAGATGGGTTAGGACGGTGTGCAGGGGTGGAACCCTGGCTGGGGGCAACGCCCCCAGCCGCCTTTGATCCCCATGTCCTAAACGTTGTGACGATCGCTATAGTTCAGAGGAAGGCAATGGATGAGAAAGGTAAAGAACTCATTGCACGCTATGAATCAATCAGAAGTCACATTCCGTATAAACGCTATGGTGCTGGAACGAGCTGTGATTACCTTCTTGCTAAAGGCTGAATTGATAGGTAGAGATTCGAGCAACTCTGACGATAGCTCACACCATAGAGCTAGGTTGAATCTGCTCTTCACCTCTAGTTTCGCGCTTAAAAGCGGGCGCGATCGTGGGGTTCGTTAAAATTAATGAGTGGTCCTTTCGGGACAATGCGATTTGGGTTTACCTGCGTTTGGCTCATGTAATAGTGGCGCTTGATGTGATCCAGGTCGCACGTCTCCTTAATGTCGGGGTATTGATAGACATCTTTCAGGTAGTTCCACAGGTTGGGATAATCGACGATGCGCTTCAGGTTGCATTTGAAGTGCCCGTGGTAGACCACATCAAACCGCAGCAAGGTCGTAAACATACAGATGTCAGCTTCAGTGAACTGATCACCGCAGAGATACCGCTGCTGACCCAAAAGCGCTTCCCAACGATCGAGGTTTTGAAATAGCTCTGTCACGGCTTCTTCGTAGGCTGCTTGAGAAGTCGCAAACCCAGACCGATACACACCGTTGTTAATTGGCATGTAGATCGCGTCGATCGTCTGATCGATTGTTTCCCGCAGCGCTTCTGGGTATAAGTCGGTGTTGGGCTTGGCGATCGCCCCAAACTCGGTGTCAAACATGCGAATGATTTCGCGTGATTCGTTGTTGACGATCGTCTGCGTTCGTTTATCCCACAGCACAGGGACGGTAATACGTCCCGTATAATGCTCGTCTGCTTTAACGTAAATTTCTTGCAAAGACTGAGCGTGGTTCACACTATCAGGAATGGTACCCGGCGAGTCTGAAAAGCTCCAACCTTTGTCTGTAAGGATCGGATCGACGATCGACAGCCCGATCGCGTCCCCTAATCCCTTCAACTGCCGCATGATTAACGTTCTGTGCGCCCAGGGACACGCCAGCGAAATGTAAAGGTGATAGCGTCCTGCTTCCGCCTTAAACCCGCTGGAACCATCTGCTGTAATCTTGTTACGAAACTTCGTCGGCATCCGGTTAAATTTGCCTGTCTGATCACGCTCTGTCCATTCAGTTGTCCACTTGCCATCAACCATCATGCCCAATGCCATCGGTGCCTCCGTGAGATTTTGAGTTTTGCATTGCAAGAGACACGATCGCTCACGTCTCTAACGTGTTATGCCAGATCAAACAGCAGAATTTCCGCATCCGTACTGGCTTCAAAAACCAATTTGGTTTCTTGACTGCTCGCGGCAGCATCGCCTTTGTCAATGGTTGTACCGTTGATTGTCACTTCACCTCGCACAATTTGCACCCAGGCATGGCGATCGACGTTCAGCGCATAAGTAAGCCGTTCACCGGGTTCCAAAATAGTGGCGTACAGCGCTGCATCTTGATGCAGTTTGACTGCGCCGTCTGTTTCATCCCGGTTAGCAAGAGCACGCCATTGACTGCGCTTGATCGCAGTCGAGAACTCTTTCTGCTCGTAGCTGGGCGTGGTGCCGTGTTGCTCTGGCAAAATCCAGATTTGCAACAAATGTAGCGCTTCTGTGTTGGAGGGGTTGAACTCGCTGTGAGTAATGCCAGTGCCAGCCGAAAAGCGCTGGATACCGCCTGCACCGATCGTCTCCGTGTTGCCAATGCTGTCCTTATGAGCAACCGCACCAGAAACCACATAGGTGATGATTTCCATATCCCGGTGGGGATGGGTAGGAAAACCAGCACCAGGTGCGATCGTGTCCTCGTTGATCACTCGCAGGCTACGAAAGCCCATGTGCTGCGGATCGTAGTAGTTGGCAAACGAGAATGAGTGATAGGAGTTCAGCCAACCGTGGTTGGCGTGTCCCCGGTCTTCAGCTTTGCGAATGGTCAGCATGTGCGTCTTCTCCTTTGAAATATACTAGGTCATACATTTCGTATAAGAACAGAGTAACATATGTTTGTTTGAATGCAAACTGTTTTGCAAAACCATTTTCCTACGGTGCGTTACGCTCCAACACGCACAACTTTCTCCACTTTTCTATCCCCCAATTTCGCGATATTCTACTTTTTTGCAAAGAAGTGTGAGAAGTTTTAGCGTTTTACGCTAGGTTTAGAGAAGACTAGTAAGATATACGGATCAGTAGCAAGTCTGTTTATCGTTCACGATCGTGCTTGGCTCCCTGTTTGTTTGGATGGGTACTGGATTTCAGGAACTTGAGCCATGCTTGACACAGGTCAACTTCAACTCACTGGTGATGCTCTTGTATGGTTTAGGCAAGGGCTGGCGGCGGCGGCGACTGAAGCGTACGAACGGGCTGTCGCGCAGTACGATCGCGTCATTGACCTTAGACCCGATTTTTACGAGGTCTGGTACGAACGTGGCTTAGCGCTCGAAAAGCGAGGCTTTTATATCGAAGCGATCGCCAGCTTTGATCGCGCACTGAGCTTGCGACCCAAAAGCGATGCGTCTGTTCAGATCTGGTACGATCGCGGTAACGCTTTACAGTATGGTCTCGGTAGCTATCAGGCGGCGATTGACAGCTACGATCGCGTGCTGCAAATCAATGCCAGCCATGAGCAGACCTGGCAAGATCGTGGCAACGCCTTGCTGTACGGCTTGAGCCTTCCAGCAGAAGCAATGACCAGCTACGATCGCGTGTTGCACATTAACCCAGACAGTTACCTGGCATGGCGCAATCGTGGCAACGCGTTAGTGGAATTGCGTCGCTACACAGAGGCAATCGCCAGCTACGATCACGCCCTTATATTGAAGCCAGATGATGAAGTGTCCCGGCAAGCGCGTCAGTTAGCCTCCGGGCGATCGGGGCTTAGCCAGAGACCACCCACCACAAACCCCGCCTGGTATGGCGCTGGTTTTAGTGATCCACCCACGTTTGTGGAAGGCGACCTTGACAGCCGCGATAGCTTTACCTCTCAGATCGATACCGACGATGGGGCTTTGCGCGCTCAAGGCAATCACTTTTTGGTTATTGAGGACGATCGAGGCAGGCGAGAAGTCATTCTAGAGTATGACCAATATCGAGTGGGTCGCGATCCTAAAAGCGATATCTGTCTCCATTCTCAATTTGCGTCTCGTCATCACGCGATCGTAACCAAAGTTTTTCAGGGCAATGGCAGTTACACCTACCAGATTACTGACGGCGATTTGGACGGCAAGGCAAGCACGAATGGGCTGTTAATCAATGGTCAGAAATACCGGACGTGGACATTAAAGTCCGAAGATGTCATAGTCTTTGGTCCTAAAGTGCGAGCAACCTATCATTTCTCTGTGCGCGAAGCAGATGATCAATAACGCTCGACTGTCAGAGGATCTTTGAAAAGTAGACAGTGTCTCATCACGATGCGTCACTGACGAGGACTTTTCAAACACACTCTCAGCCTCGCGCGTCGTGCGGGTCATCTAAATCAGCAAAGCGCGTCAGAATACGGGCCTCTGTGGCTTGGCTCATGAGTCCAGTTTTGTAAGCACACTACACTGCTCTTAGCCTACGCCCTTTTTTTCATGCGTTTGCTCTAGGAACTACACCGCTCAAGAAGACCGGGAAGATATGCTGCGCTGTACTGAGGCTTTGTTTTACCTACTCTACAAACCACGAGCACAGGCTTTGATGGCAGAGCAGATGCGGCAGTTGGAACAGAAAGGCTATGAGCTTTTGATTGATGGCTGTTGGTGTTGTATGGACTGCTGCCCATTGACCGCAACAAGTCTTCGATCGTCATTGATAAGTGTTTGACCCTCGTGGTTGAGTGTTAATCACTCATAGATAAGACTTTGCCACTCACGGACGAGTCTTTGCTACTCGCAAACGAATCTTTAATACTTGCGGACAAGTCAATCGATCCGTAGGGGCGTTACATGTAACGTCCCTTCAGCCCAATCATTTGTAGGATGGATAAAGCCGTTCCGGCATCCCAGAAAAGCGGTAGCGTAACCCATGCGGACGTTGGACTACCCTGCGGGAAGCAAGGTATGCTTCAATCCAACCTACGTTCATCCTCTATTTAACTTCTCACGGACGAGTCTTTAAGACTCAACGATCAGTAATACTGCCAGCTTAATGGCAGTTAGAAACCAGGCTTGCAGTCGCCATTGCCTCAACGACGAACATTAGAGGGTCAAGCGATCGCGATCGTCATAAGCTTTTCTCAATTTACTTTTGCCCCGGTCGCCATTGTGGTCATAATGGTGTCTTGTTTGACAACTCTGTTGGTTCCTGGGAATGCTGCTCCGTCTTGAGACAATTAAAAAGCTGACAGCAACGCTAAATTTACCCTGCAAACTGCTGATAGGGCTGTTTTGTTTCATTCTGGTTGGGGTTGTCATTGCAGCTCAACCCTCGATCGCGCAGAGTAGTTCAGTCAAAGATCTTCAGCAGCAGCAGCAGCAGATTGACCAACAGCGATCGCAAATTTCTAAAGAGCATGAGCGCCTGAAAAACTTAGAAAAAGCAGCTCAGGGAAACCTTCAGGGGTTGCGCCAGGGCATCAAAGCCACTGCCAGCCAGATCAAAACCAGTGAAACTCAACTGCAAGGCGCAACCACACAGTTGCGATCGTTAGAAGTGTCGCTGGTCAAGGCAGAACAGCTTTATCGGCAAAAGCAGTTCTCAACCGTGGCGAGGCTCCGGTTTTTGCAGCGGCAGCAGACCGATCGTGGCTGGGCAGTGCTTTTGCAAAGCCAAAACTTGAACGAGTTTCTCGATCGCCGCCATCAACTCAAACGCCTCTACAAAGCCGATCAACAGTTACTTAGCAGCTTTAAGCAAGACACCGATCGTATCGATCAGCAGCGTGATCAGGTCGAGCAACAGAAAAATCAAATCGCCTTGCTCAAGCAGCAACTCCTAGCGCAGAAGGCAGAATTTGAAGCGCAGGCAGGTTCGCAACAAACGATGATCGAACGCCTGCGGAGCGATCGACGCGCCTTGGAAGCTGCCGAAACCCAACTGCTGCAAGATTCCCGCAATATTGGGCTGCTCATTCAACAGCGTGTGGGTAGCGGTGGCATTGCCTTTCGCGGTACGGGACAAATGATCGCGCCCTGCCTTGGTGAAGTTACCAGCGGGTTTGGCTGGCGAATGCATCCCATCCTCGGCTATCAGCGCTTTCACTCCGGCATTGACTTCGGAGCCGACTATGGCACAACGATCAACGCCGCTGATAATGGCACCGTCATCTTTGCAGGCTGGTACGGTGGCTACGGCAATGCAGTCATTATCGATCACGGCGGCGGCATTACTACGCTCTATGGTCACACCAGCGAACTCTACGTCTCCGAAGGGCAGGCGGTGCAGCGAGGGCAGGCGATCGCCGCCGTCGGCTCTACCGGACTTTCCACGGGACCCCATCTCCATTTTGAAGTCCGGCAAAACGGCGACCCCGTTGACCCAGCCGCATACCTTTAAAAAGGCTAAAGGCTGAAGTCTAAATATTATTAAGCCTTCATCCTTTAGCCCTTAGCCTTTCCAAGTGCTATACTCTCGGAAGAACGAGGGTATGTAGCTCAGTGGATAGAGCATCAGGTTCCGGTCCTGAGGGTCGGGGGTTCGAGTCCCTCCATGCTCGTTTGTTGACATCAGTCGTCGAAGCTCCTACATCTAGCATTTTTTGCCAGGAGTGCATCAATTAGGGATGCATGCCTTTTTGCCATCAGAATCAAAGCTGGCGGCAGATGTATTCATTGGCAACCAGACGGCAGCGAATCATGATCATGCCTCTCACTGTAGCTCCGAGAGTCGCTACAGTGAGAGGCAAAAGGTTAGGCAATAGCGCGATCGTCTTTCTGAATCAAAAAGTTAGCTCAATGACCCTTCTGGTCAAAGGTTACGAATCCTCCTAATGCTGTGAGGACTAAGCCCGTGTGGAAATCGCGTCGAGTTCCGGCGCTTGACCGAGTTCGCCAGTCAAACCATTGCTGGCTTGGTCAAGCTTCGTTTTTGTCACGGCGATCGCAAAAACTAACAGACCAAAGAGGGGCTTAGCTAGAACATCTGCGATCGTGTAACCTAGTTGAACGCCTACAGTTGCCGTTGTCCCTACAATGCCGAGCATTGGCAACAGGTAGGCAATGGGGTAAACGCCCCACGAGAACAACAGCAGCAAGCGCATGTTGCGAACCAATGTCTGCACAGCAGGGGACTGGCGAACCAGTGATTTGGATAGCTCGACCCATAAGACATAGAGAATGTAAGCAAAGGGGATCGTGCTAACCGTGCCCCAGATGATGCGGGTGTTGAGATTATCGGATATCTCACCTGGATAACCTGTGGCAATCATCACGATCGATGCAAGTGCTAGTTTGGTCAGCAGCGGTCTTGATTCTTTGATCGGCAATGCCAGCACGGCAACAGCCTCGACCAACAGCAACGGCACCGTCAACAGCCAATCCACGTAGCGATAGGCATCATTAAACGGTACTCCAGTCAGCGTGTACACGCCATCCTGCAAACTATAGGCAGCATCCCAACTATTGAAAATCCGGAAGTAATGGTAGCCAGCGATGCTGACGACGATCGCTGAAACCAACAGGGCGATTTGGTACTTTTGCCCGACCTGAGTACGAACACTGAAGAAAAAGAGGGCGGACGAAAACATCGCTGCGATCGCAAACGAAAAAGCGTTGTAGATCAAATTGAATTGGCTGGGCGTGAGCGATTGTACTGTCGATAACCGCTGTGAACTGTCATCCTGAACCAAAAGCGCTCCCAGGAGCGCAAAGTCAGGAATCGGAGAAAGATCGAACATTAACGTTATCCCCTTATGGTAATTGTGAGTCTGTCAACTGCAATTGCGCACTCCACACTTTGCGATTGATAACAACTGTTTCAGGTGGAAAAATTTAGAATTGCACCCCAGATTAGGAGTATGCAAAAAGTAGAGCCAACTTCCATTCCGGCTGCAGAAGCTCTTGATACATCAACCTCTGTAGCATCATCTGCTAATGCTGTTCAATGAGAAAGGTTTCACCTGTTCTCGAAGCATCTTCTGTACCTGATCTGCAAAGAGTCTGAGACTGAACGCTTGCTCTAAGATGAATGCGATTGCTTCATCGCGACCATCCATAACCCGATAGGGGTAAACGTTGTGAACCTATCAGTAGGAATGGCGTTATGTGCTTATCTGTTGCGTCATATCAATTAATATAACGAACAACTTACACAATTTGACAATTTTTAGAAATTGTTGTGAAAGTTCTTCGTCATGCTGCAAAAGTGATAACCATTGAGCATACGCAGCGTGTTTCTGCTCACGTTGAGCGTTGAGCGAGCATAGAGAATGGCTAAACTTGCATCTACCTTAAGGCGCAATAACATGGAGCGATCAGGGCATTGAAGTTGGCGATCATAACTTGACCTGACTAACTGGTCTTTAGCGCAACAACTCATTTAATAAACTACATTCACCATATGGTGAATCCTTGTCAATTTCAGCCAGGGAAACTTGGGCTAGGTCTGAAAAATGCCGCTGCACAGAGCGATGGCAGCAAACATATATTGCTAACCAGAGTCTGCACAGCAGGGGGCTGGCGAACCAGTGACTTAGACAGCTCGACCCACAAGACATAGATAACGTAGGCAAGGAGGATCGTGCTAACTGTGCCCCAGATGATAAGGGTGGTGAGATTATCGTAAGAATCTTGTTTCCGCTGCCTGAGGAAGGAGCCGCTAAACTCGGTTTTCGCGATCGGTGTGCGGGTATGCGTCCCCGATCACTTAAGAGTTACGACTAATGGATGAACGTTGAACAGACGATGCCAGATACATCGAGAATCATGGAAACAAATCTCTTTGATCGCACTTTTCGCGACAGCGATGGCAATGTGGTAATTGCTCAACCGCCAAACTTGCCGCTGCTGGTCTGGCTGGCAGCGACTGGACTCAAACTAATCCCCACTAGCGGCAACCTACATCTGGGTCTAGACGCGATCGCGTTTGGCTCCTTATTCACTTGGGCGTGGCAGGAACTCTTTCAAGGTGTTAATTACTTCCGACGGGCGCTTGGTTTCGTCGTGCTACTGGGCGCGATCGCCTCACGCCTGCAATGGTCATAGCGCACGAAGCTGCTGCTGCCAGTGACTGAGCCGAGTCGCTCGTAGGCATCACCTCGCTCCGTGCCTGTTGGTGAGGCTAGGCGCATACAGACGCGATCGAAAAAGCGCCTCAAAGTGTGGATGGCTTTCCTTGAACCCTGCACGGGCTGCTGCTCCAAGCGGGAAAAGTATCCGAATTGTCGGCAGTAGTACGATGACTGCTCTTGGTACAAGCGGCACAACGGCAGCGTCAGGCGGCAGCATTGGAACAAATAGCAGCTCTTATGGTACTAATCCTGGTGCTACCCCCAATCAGCTTGCGCTAGGTAGCCGCAAACGTGCGATCGCCTAAGGTTTACTCCTCCGTCCACTGGGCAATGTGCTGTACCTGATGCCGCCCTACTGCATCACGGATGATGAATTAGCGTTTGTGTATCGAGGGATGCGTACGATCCTGGATGACATTTGAGCAATAAACAGTCAGGTTAGGAACAAGAATTTAATCACCTCGGCGTTTTCCGTAGGGGCGCACGGCTGTGCGCCCCTACCTACGAACAATTTGTCGGTTTTATTTAATCCACGATCTTTAGTGATTAGAGAGCTGATGGTTGATAGCTCATTGCTGTGGCTTGCGGCTTACACGTTTCAACCTATCTGTAAGCTACTTCAACCGCAGCAATTCTCATCAATCGCGTGCTTAACCATTTGCTAAACTTTAGACTTCAGCCATCGAAGTAGAACGGTGTGAGCATTGGGATGGGAGGAATCGTGGCGTGGACAAAACCACGATCGACAGTCGAGAGGGTCAGCAGCATTCGAGCGATTGGGCATGGCGTTTCTGGCTGACTGTACCGCTTTACCCCTACAGCCAGCGGCGGACGCTGCGTACAGAAGTGGTAAACGAAACGATCTGGACGTTTGATCAGATCCAGGGCATTTTCTATGTAGTGGTGCCCATTCGGATGACGGTAGTAAAGCTCGATGCCGGTGGGCTTTTGGTCTATGCGCCCGTTGCGCCAACTCCAGAATGCCTCCGGTTAATGAACGAACTGGTCGCAGTCCATGGTGATGTAAAATACATCATTTTGCCGACTACTTCTGGGGTTGAGCACAAGGTTTTTGTCGGTCCCTTTGCCCGACGGTTTCCCAAGGCGCGGGTGTTTGTTGCTCCGCATCAGTGGAGCTTTCCGCTGAATCTGCCGCTGAGTTGGTTAGGCTTGCCTGCCAAGCGGACGCACCTACTTCCAAATGACAGTAGCAACGCGCCCTTTGCGGATGAATTTGATTATGCGATTTTAGGACCGATCGCCCTGGGAGCGGGGCAATTTGAAGAAGTGGCATTTTTCCATCGTCGATCGCGCACCTTGCTGGTGACTGATTCGATCGTGTCAGTGCCCGCAGAACCGCCCGCGATCGTCCAGCTTGACCCTTACCCACTGCTGTTTCATGCCAAAGATCGGGTCATGAATGTGGTGACAGACACTCCTGCCAATCGCTGTAAGGGATGGCAGCGCATCGCGCTCTTCACGCTCTTCTTTCGACCCAGCGTATTGTCGGTGGTTGGTTTGAGGCAGACGATCAGTAACGCCTTGAATGCCGTCGATCGCTCAAAAAAAGCCTACTTTGGGTTGTTTCCGTTTCAATGGCAGGACGACTGGTGGCGATCGTTTGATGCGCTACACGGCAATGGACGGCTGTTCGTCGCGCCGATTTTGCAAACGTGGATTCTCAACCGGGCACCCCAAGAAACACTCGACTGGGCGGATACCGTCGCTCAGTGGGCGTTTCAGCAAATCATTCCCTGTCATTTTGATGCGCCCATTCAGGCAGAACCACCGCAATTTCGGCAGGCATTTGCGTTCCTAGAACAGACTCCTGGTATGAGTGAAGGGCAAACCAGGAGCGACGATCGCCCCCTGCCCGAACAAGACTTTGCGCTGCTCAGAGAACTTGATGAAAACCTGCATCGCTTCGGTATCGTACCGCCCGCAAAGGCAAAGATTGTTCGGTAAGACATACGCCTTAAGCAAGCGTTGCTCCAGTTTGAATTTGCCATAGTTTGGCGTAAATGCCGTGTTGTGCTAGCAACGTTTCGTGGCGACCAGATTCAATCAGCTTGCCATGATCCATCACATAAATGCAGTGCGCATTGCGGACGGTAGACAGACGATGGGCGATCGCAATCGTTGTGCGACCCACTGTAATGCGCTCCAGCGATCGCTGGATGGCTGCTTCCGTCTCGTTGTCCACCGCAGAGGTTGCCTCATCCAGAATCAAGATGGGCGGATCTTTGAGAATGGCGCGGGCGATTGCCAGTCGTTGCCGCTGCCCACCAGAAAGTTTTTGCCCCCGTTCGCCCACAACAGTGTCGTAGCCTTGCGGCAATTGCTGGATGAACTCGTGCGCCTCAGCCGTTTCAGCCGCTGCCATAATCTCTGCTGGTGTCGCGTCAAAGCTGCCATAGGCAATATTTTCCGCTACCGTGCCGTGAAACAAGAACACGTCCTGATTCACCCACCCGATCGCCCGTCGCAGTGCTTGCAGCTCTAACTCCCGCAGATCAACGCCATCGAGCGTGATTGTGCCAGATTGCACCTCGTAAAGCCGCAGCAGCAGTTTTACCAGCGTACTTTTGCCCGAACCAGTTGCGCCCACGATCGCCGTCGTTTTGCCCGCCGGAATGTGCAGCGACAACTGTTCAATCACAGTTCGGCGATCGGCATACGTAAACGTCACATCACGAAGGTAAATGTCGCCGCTGATAAGAGAGTTTTGAGTTTTGAGTTTTGAGTTTTGAGTTTGAGAAGTTGTTAGTTGCTGGTTGTTAGTTGTGAGCAACGGCAATTCCTTAACCCCTTCTCCCCTTCCCCCTTTCCCTTCTAACTCCTCTCTCCTCTCCCCTCTCTCCTCACCTTTCTTTGCCGATTCCTGACTTCTTTCCCCCAACAACAAATGCCCCGAATGAATTGCGATCGGCGTATCCAGCAAATCCATCACTCGCTTGGTCGATGCCATTGCCCGCTGGTAAAGATCAAACGTTTCGCCCAGACGCGTCAGGGGCCATAGCAGCGATTGAGTGAGAAAGATCAAAACGCTGTAGCTACCGACAGAGAGTTTGCCTGCGATCGCCAGTTGACCGCCATACAGCAACGTTGCCAAAAAGCCTATCAGGATCAGAAGCCGGATGAGTGGAATGAAGGCAGCGCTAAGGGCGATCGCGCGTTGATTGCTCTGACGGTATGCCTCACTGTCATGGGCAATCCGCTCTGTTTCATACGCCTCAGTCGCAAAGCTTTTAATTGTGGTGATGCCGCTCAGGTTGTTGGACAGCCGACCGTTGAGCAAGCCAACCTTCTCGCGCATCTCCACATAGCGCGGTGCCAGACGACGCTGAAAGATCACCGATCCCCAGACAATCAACGGCATCGGCAGCATTGCCATCCATGCCACGCTAGGAGCCAAAAGAAAGAACACGCTGCCAATCATAATGACAGTAGTGCTGACTTGCAAAATGTCATTTGCACCACCGTTCAGAAACCGCTCTAGCTGGTTGATATCGTCATTGAGAATCGACAGTAAGCCACCTGTGCTGCGCTCCTCAAAGTATGCCAGTTCTAAATCCTGGAGGTGCGCGTAGGCATCAAGCCGCAAATGGTGCTGAATAGTCTGCGCCAGGTTACGCCACAGGCGATCGTACGCATATTGAAACGCCGACTCTAAACTCCAGATGCAAAACGTTAGTACCGAAAGCACCAGCAGTTGAGTAAACAGGTCTTGAATGCCAAGACGACCAAGCACCGAGTTTTGCTGCTGCACAACAACATCAACTGCCGTACCGATCAGCGCCGAAGGAGCGAGATCAAACACTTTGTTGAGAATGGAACAGGCGATCGCCCAGCGCACATGCTTGTGATAGCTCTGCCCATAGTCCAGCAAGCGCTTAAGCGGATGAGTATCCGGGGAGCGGCATTGCTTGGAAGCGGTTGATCGCGATCGGCTAGAACCTGATTTCGCTTGTTTTAAGTTCGTTTGCTTGGTAAAGAGACGAGTGGTAAACCGAGCCAAAACAGACCTCGCAGCAGCATGATGGATGCACTAAACTGCCCACACTCTAGCTAACTTTTCACTCTAGTGTGCTCCACACCAGTCAGGGCAGGCGCTTTCACTCTGCCAACCATAGGGATGCAACCCGCAAACCAACATCGTGCGGGCTTCGCGGCTGTAACCATATGCAATGCCGTGATAATTTGCACAACCATTACAGGGCTTCGGTCGAGTTGGGGCAACATCGGTAAAGCCTAATTGCGATCGCAGGATATGGCGCTTACTCTCCTGCCGATGCCAGTTCGCATGGTCAGCCTTCCTAAACAGATAGTGAATCTTCCCAAACGGGTACTGCACAGAGTCCATGAGGGTGCTGATGAAAGGATATTCTTCAGACTACCCATAATTGAGACCATACTTCCTCACCCGTCTGCCTGAGATCAAACAAAGTTCATCCCAACTGCCACACCTTCACCTTACTGTCTGAGCTACCGCTGACTAAAGCCCTCCCATCGACCGCGAGGGCAACGGCATTCACAGCGCTGATGTGTTCCGTCAACGTACCGATCAAATTGCCTGTTTCCAAATTCCAGAGCTTAATAGTTGTATCGCTGCTACCACTGACCAGGAGTTTGCCGTCACTACTAATGGCGATCGCGTTGACCGAATCCATGTGTCCCATTAGTGTCCGCACCACAACACCGTTAACGAGATCCCATACCTTGATCGTTTTATCTTTGCTGCCGCTGACCAGAGTTTTACCATCGGGCGAAATGACCACGGCATTGACTGAATTAAAGTGACCATTCGGCAACGTACGGACGGCTGTGTTGCTTTGCAGGCTCCACAGCTTGATCTGGTTATCCAAACCACCGCTGACCAGAAATTGACCGTTGGGACTCAGCGCCACTGATCGCACCATGCCTGCCTGCCCTGAAAACGAGCGCAAAACTTCACCCGTTGCCAGTCTCCACAGGCGTACTGTGCGGTCTTCGCTACCGCTGGCAAGCAGTTGACCATCAGTGCTAATCACCACTGAGTTCACGTCTCTAGTGTGTCCGGTGAGCGATCGCAGCAGCTTGCCATCTGCTAGATGCCACAGACGAATGGTATCGTCATCGCTGCCGCTAACCAGGGTTTGTCCATCGGGGCTAATGCTCAAACAATTGATCGGTTTGTTGTGTCCTATCAGCGTTCGCAACAGCGCTCCGGTTGAGCGATCCCAGACTTTAATGCTGTCGTCTAAGCCACCGCTGGCGATCGTCTGAGCATCAGGGCTGATGGCGACCGCCGTGACCCAGCGAGAATGTCCCGTGAGAG
The DNA here is from genome assembly GCA_014380065.1 of Leptolyngbya sp. ES-bin-22. Taxonomy (GTDB): domain Bacteria; phylum Cyanobacteriota; class Cyanobacteriia; order Leptolyngbyales; family Leptolyngbyaceae; genus Stenomitos. Next base: position 21,225 of record JACMKO010000309.1, read on the forward strand.
TATGCAAGCATTGCCACTTACCTGATATGGGCTGCTGAGATAGCGGCTGTCTGGAAACAGGCTGTCTGGAAACAGGTGGTCTGGAAACAGGCTGTCTGGAAACAGGCGGTCCAGAAACGGGCGGTCGAGAAGGCGGCGCACCCGATACACGCGGCTGACTAACACCAGGCTGACTAAGACCAGGCTGATTGACGCTGGGTTGATTGACGCTGGGCTGACTCACATTGGGTTGATGTGCAGGCTGGTGGGCGATCGCAGGCTGGGAGGGTGGTGCCGAGAAAGAGGACTGTACAGTTGAGGGGGACTGGGTTGACGCAATCGGGGGACGTGACAACGCTGTTCGCAGATCTTTCATGACCGCATCAGCAGAAGGATAGCGTTCGCTGACCAGATCTTTCAGCATTTTGTCTAAGATTTGGGCGATCGGTTCACTGATCGTTCGACCCTTTTCGCTCAAGCGGTCTCGCCAGAGCCATCGCCCCTCCAGCGGATCGTAAAGATCTTCTGGTTTCACCTGGGTCATCAGAAACAGGCAGGTTGCACCCAAACTATAGATATCGCTAGCAGGATATGCCTTGCCGCTTCGCAGTTGTTCGATCGGCGCATAGCCTTCGGTGCCAATTTTCGTGCCTGGTTGGTTGGTTGCCTCGACCGACAGCAGTTTAGCAACGCCGAAATCAATCAGCACTAACTTGTTGTCAAACTTGCGGCGAATAATATTAGACGGGGTGATGTCCCGATGGATCACCTGGTGGTCGTGAACAAATTTGAGAATGGGCAAGATGCCCGCCAGCACTTCACGGATGCGCTGCTCAATAAAGATGCCGTTCTGAGCCAGTTCTTGTAAGAGCGTGTTGCCTTCAACGAACTGCTGCACCAAATAAAGGCGTTTGTCGTGTTCAAAATACGCCAACAGCGCCGGAATCTGAGGATGTTCGCCCAGTTCATTCAGCCGCACTGCTTCTTGCTCAAAGAGTTGGACTGCTTTTTCGAGCGCTTTTGTGCCCTGAAGTTGAGGCGAAAACTGCTTGATGACGCACCGCGCTTTGAGTCGATCGTCGTCTACTGCCAGGTACGTTCTGCCAAACCCACCCTGTCCGATCGGTCGCATCACGCGATAGCGCCCCCGCAACATCGAGATTAGCTTAGTGCCACAGCTAAGGCAAAACTCGGTATCATCGGCATTTTGGGGATGCTGGCAGTCTGGATTAAGGCAGCAGGTCATACGTATGCACCAGGAACATGTACTCTATTTTCCCTGATTCCCTGCGTTCTACACTATTGTCGAGCGCGATCGCCAGGACTTGCTGACACGATCGCCCAAAAAGACCAGCGAAACTGCCTTTGCTATCACTGTTTGTAAGCGCATTCTCCCAAAAGCAGTGGGATGAATTTATTTCAATGGCATTGAACCTTTTTTCACGGCAGGCAGTCTAACGCTTTACACACAAATGTCTGACACAGTGCGTGCCTCACCTTGGCGATCGCTGCCAACCCAAAACTCCCTTGCCCCATTCGTTTGATTAACGTATGACTACGCAGAAATTTTTCGCCCGCACTGCCGTTCTAACGGCTACGACCATCCTTGTCACGGGGGCTGCCAGCATTTCAAAGAGTTGGGCAGAACCACAGCCCAATCCAAAGCAGTTGGTGGACGAGGTTTGGCAGCTTCTGGATCGAAACTACGTTGACGGCAGCTTTAACCAGCAGGATTGGAAAGCAGTGCGGCAAACCTATCAGGGTCGCTCCTACAGCTCTAGACAGCAGGCGTATACAGCCATTCAGCAAATGGTGGCGAAGCTAGGCGATCGTTACACCGAGTTTTTTGAGCCGCAGGCATACAACGCATTAAACACCGAAATCAGCGGCAATCTTTCTGGGGTGGGGCTTCAACTGGCTGTAGACGAAAAAACGAAAGCCTTGATGGTGGTTGCCCCGTTGGAGCGATCGCCTGCCGCCACCGCAGGCATTTTACCTGCCGATGTCATTACTCAAATCAATGGACGATCGACGCGCGGCATGAATATCAACGATGCCGTCAAGCAGATCAAGGGTGTCGCTGGTACTCAGGTGGTGCTGACCATTCTGCGTGGTAGTCAGGATCAGACGTTCAAACTTACTAGAGCCAACATTGCGCTCAATCCGGTAGCGTATCGTACGCAGGCAACGGCATCTGGCAAGATCGGCTATATTCGTTTGCCAGAGTTTACCAAAACGGCTCCTGATGAGATGAAACGGGCGATCGTGTCCCTCGAAAAACAGGATGTAAAGGGCTACGTGCTCGACCTGCGCTCCGACCCAGGTGGGCTGTTGGATGCCAGTTTGAAAATAGCCAGCATGTGGATGGAGCGAGCCCCGATCGTGTCTTTGGTCAATCGGCAAGCAGTCAGAGAGCGTTATGCAACCGAGGGACGATCGCTGACCAATAAGCCCCTGGTCGTGTTAGTAGACGGCGGCTCTGCCAGTGCCAGCGAGATTCTGGCAGGTGCCCTTCAAGATAATGGACGCGCCGTTCTGGTAGGCACCCGGACGTTTGGCAAAGGGTTAGTGCAAGCGGTGCAGCCTCTGGGCGATGGCTCTGCGCTCAAGCTGACGATCGCCAAGTACTACACCCCCAAAGGTCGAGATATCAACCGCGTGGGCATCACCCCTAATGTTGTCGTCGGACTCACGGATGCCCAAAAGAAGGCGCTAGTGCAAAAGCGTCAGCTTGCTACACCAGCCGATCCCCAATACACTCAAGCGGTTTCTAGCCTGGAACAGTTAATTCAAACAAGGGCGGTCACTCTTGCTCAGCCCAGTGGTATTTTCAGAGCAGTATTGAAGTAGTCTTATTTCTGTTTGGGGATCTCACCATGTGCTTAAGCCGATGCCATTAACTAGCGTTCCTAGCTTTTTGGTGGGTTTGCGGTTTGCGATCGCGCTTTTGCTGCTCTGGGACGCGCTCGATCGCAAAATAAGTGATTGGTTTATGGCTGGCTACATTGCTGCCGTCCTGTCCGATATCTTTGATGGCATCATCGCTCGTCGCCTGGGAGTCAGTACCGTTCAATTACGTCAGGCTGACAGTTGGGCAGACATTTGTCTCTATGTTTGCATTGCGCTTAGCGCCTGGTTGGTCTATCCCCAAGTCATTGTGGACTTTGCGCTACCGTTAGCGATCGCGCTCGTGGCGCAAATTACCTTATTCGCAACCAGTCTGCTCAAGTTTGGCAAGTTTCCTAGCTTTCATACCTACACTGCCAAAGTCTGGGGCATCGCCTTATTAATTGCGACCGTTGGCTTATTTGGGTTTGGCTACGCAGAGACGCTCTGGCTTGCCATTGTTTTTTGCGTTTTGAACAGTTTGGAAGAAATTGCGATGACGGTCATTTTGCCCAAGTGGCAGCACGATGTTTTGAGTGTGGTTCACGCCCTAAAGCTACGTGATCAGTGGCGCTGAGGCTCTGGACTCAAGCCATGAACGCCCTTGTGATCGATCCCTGAGGTTAAGAAGACAACCCTCAAGAGGGCAAAGACAGAGACGAAATCACGTTTGGCTCCAGAGCCGCAACGCTACGACGGGCGGCTTCCACAAACCGACTCACGCGAATCGGGTCGATCGGCTGTTCGCGGCGACCGTGACGCTTGAGCGACGTAGACGCAATCACGCCATCAGCCGCCTTCATCAAGGTATGGATATTTTCCCAATCTGCACCACTGCCGATGAAGACAGGTGTACCCCTTGCCGCAGCCGTTGCCAGTTCTAAATCTTCCAGATTGGGTGGGCTACCAGTTGCCCATCCAGACAGGATCACGGCATCTGCTAAACCGCGTTCGATCGTGTCCTGCACGGCAACCGTAAGATTGGGCGAACTCAGCGGACGGGCGTGCTTGACCAAAACATCGGCGAAGATTTTGACATCGCTACCTAGTTCACGCCGATAGCGCAGCAGTGCATGCGCGTTGCCTTCGATGAGTCCTTGATCGGTTGCCATCACGCCCGTCAGAACGTTGACCCGGATAAATTGAGCCTGGGTACAGGTGGCGATCGCCAGCGCGCTCTGTGCATCATTCCGCAGTACGTTAATGCCGATCGGCAGCGTCACCATTTGTTGGAGCCGATGCACCACAAGGCTCATAGCGCTCACAACAGCCGGATCAACATGATCTTTAGGAAACGGCGCATCAAAAAAGTTTTCGACAATGATGCCGTCCACACCACCTGATGCCAGCGCCGTCGCCTCCTGCTCGGCGCGATCGATCACTGCCTTCAAACTGCCACCCCACAGCGCTGATGTTGGCAGCGGCAGTAGATGGACGACCCCAATAATGGGGTTTGGAGTCTTGAAAATTTGAGTTAAGTCCACGTGCGTAAAGGATTCGGACTCATCTAAAAGGGTCTCGTTGTTAGAATCATAACTTTTTACCGTCCCTGTATCTGCTGTAACCATTGATTCATCACGCTGGTTAACCTCGATTTTGGGGACTACACCAGGGGCAAGCACCGATCAGTCAGCCGTCTACTGATAACAGAGCGGTGTCATCCATATCAGCACTCTCATAGGCTACACTGAAGCTGTTGACACAAAATCACCATCAACTGAGACAGCCTTGACAAAAAAGGCGCAGGCTTTGAAACTCCATCGACGTTCGCGCAAAGTATCGTAATATTTCCACTTTTGCGCTAGTGTAGTAATTGTTGACATCTGGGCGATTGCAATAAATAACAGCCATACACGCTGTTATCGCATTAGAGGCGAAGGGTTAATCCGTCGCATGAGCGATCGCTACAGCTTACCGACTGACCACCCTTCTAACTCCAACAGTAATAGGATTACATGGGCAACAAGCCAACGATTGCTGTCGCACACTTGGGCTGCGAGAAAAACCGGATTGACACAGAGCATATGCTAGGGCTTCTAGTCCAGGCAGGGTACGAAGTCGATTCCAACGAGGATCTAGCCGATTATGTGATCGTTAATACCTGTAGCTTTATTCAAGCTGCGCGAGAAGAATCTGTGCGAACGCTGGTGGAACTGGCGGAAGCAGACAAAAAAATTGTCATTACAGGCTGTATGGCGCAACACTTTCAGGAGCAGCTTTTGGAGGAGCTGCCAGAAGCTGTAGCCTTGATTGGCACGGGTGATTACCATAAGATTGTCAATGTCATAGAGCGGGTTGAGGCTGGTGAGCGCGTGCAGGAGGTTTCCTTGGAGCCAACCTACATCGCTGATGAGACAACGCCCCGCTACCGAACAACGACTGAGGGCGTGGCATATCTTAGGATTGCCGAAGGCTGCGACTATGGCTGTGCCTTTTGCATCATTCCTCATCTACGGGGAAAACAGCGATCGCGCTCAATCGAATCCATCGTGGCAGAAGCAGAGCGGCTGGCTGCTGAGGGCGTGCGGGAAATTATCCTGATCTCCCAAATCACGACGAACTATGGGTTAGATCTTTACGGCGAACCTCGGCTGGCAGAGCTGCTTCGAGCGTTGGGCAATGTTGACATTCCCTGGATTCGGATGCACTATGCTTATCCAACTGGATTGACACCTCGCGTCATTGCTGCCATTCAGGAAACGCCCAATGTTCTACCTTATCTAGACTTGCCGCTTCAACACTCTCACCCTGACGTGCTGCGATCGATGAATCGCCCGTGGCAAGGACAGGTGAATGATGGTGTGATCGATCGCATCAAGGCTGCGATTCCCGACGCTGTTTTGCGCACAACCTTCATTGTGGGCTTCCCTGGCGAAACGGAGGCTCACTTTCAGCACCTGCTGGAGTTTGTGGAGCGCCACGAGTTCGACCACGTGGGTGTTTTTACCTTCTCAGCCGAGGAGGGCACACCTGCTTACAACCTGCCCAATCAGCTTCCCCAGTCTGTCATGGACGATCGCCGTGAGGCGCTGATGACCTTGCAGCAGCCCATTTCACTCCGGCGCAACCGGGCAGCAGTGGGCAAGGTGGTTGATGTGTTGATCGAGCAAGAAAACCCTGAAACAGGCGAATTGGTTGGTCGTTCGGCTCGTTTCTCACCCGATGTTGATGGCTTAGTGTATGTCCAGGGTCACGCTGCCCTGGGATCGCTGGTACCTGTGGCGATCGCGGATGCCGATGTGTATGACCTGTATGGTCACGTGGCAACGGCGGCTGACCTCATCCGTACGCAGCCGCTGATGGTTTTTTGAAGTCCACTATTCAGGCTGAAAGCACTTGATGTTGCTTATCACCACATTTTTTGATGTCTTTTTTTGCAGTCAACTCACTCTCATACTCTTACAGGAGATTCAATGACCCTTTCGTTTCATAGCCTTGGTCTTTCCGAAGCACGTATTCGTCACCTGGAAACGATGGACTTCACCGTCCCAACTGAAATTCAGGCACAGGCGATTCCCCATCTCCTTTGTGGGCGCGATGTCGTCGGGCAAGCCCAAACAGGCACCGGCAAGACAGCCGCCTTTGCACTCCCGATTTTGGATCGCATTGATATTAAGCTGCCAGCCGTGCAGGCGCTCATCCTCACGCCCACCCGCGAACTAGCAATGCAGGTCGGTCAAGCGATTCGTGGCTTTATTGACGATCGCCGCCTAAAAGTTGTCACCATCTACGGTGGTCAGGCGATTGATCAGCAGATTTCGCGTCTAGAGCGTGGTGCTCAAATCGTTGTAGGCACGCCTGGACGGGTGCTAGACCTCCTCAGCCGTGGTAATCTGAAGCTAAACCAGTTGACCTGGATGGTGCTGGATGAAGCGGATGAAATGCTCAACATGGGCTTCATTCAGGATGTCGAGAAGATTCTCAACCAGGCACCGCTCGAGCGCCAAACGGCATTCTTCTCTGCCACGATGGAGCCATCGGTGCGGAAGCTCGTCACGAAGTTTTTGCGATCGCCCATCACGGTGACGATCGAGCAGCCCAAAACAGCACCGACTCGCATTAATCAAGTCGCTTACATGATTCCTCGCGGTTGGACGAAGGCACGTGCCCTTCAACCCATCCTGGAACTGGAAGATCCTGAAGCCGCGCTGATCTTTGTTCGCACCCGGAAAGCCGCAGCAGAACTCACGAGCCAGCTTCAAGCTGCCGGACATAGCGTGGATGAATATCATGGCGACCTCAGCCAGTCTCAGCGTGAGCGTCTTCTCCTCCGCTTCCGTCAGCGTCAGGTGCGCTGGGTTGTTGCAACCGATATTGCAGCACGTGGTATTCACGTTGATGACTTGACGCACGTCATCAACTATGACTTGCCCGACAGCGTGGAAAATTATGTCCATCGCATCGGTCGTACTGGGCGGGCTGGCAAAGAAGGGACAGCAATCTCACTGGTGCATTCGCTCGATCGTCGTAAGCTGCGCGATATTGAGTACCACATGCGTCAGCGCTTAGAAGTGGTCTCGATTCCGACCCGCGCTCAGATTGAAGCCCGTCAAATTGAAAAATTTCAGGGTCAAATCCGAGAAGCGCTGGTGGGTGAGCGGATGGCATCGTTTTTGCCGATCGTCGCTCAACTGTCGGAAGAATACGAGCCACACGCGATCGCTGCTGCCGCTTTGCAGATGGCATATGACCAGACGCGCCCAACCTGGATGCGTTCTAATCAGCCGGATCCTGCCGAAGAGCCAGCCCATCATGGTGGTGGCAACGGTGGCGGTCATGGCGGCAATGGCGGCGGCAACGGTTCCTCCAAGCCCAAGCCCGTCAAGCGCGGTAAAAATGCTGGGAATGAGAACCACGTGTCTCCGTCGCTTGATCGCTAACATCTGTTGTTAGTGCAGCGAGAACGAAAGCTCTAGTTAAGGCGCTTGTTCTAAAATGATGTGTAGGTTGTAGGGTGGGCACTGCCCACCCTGCTTTTTATTGTTGTTAAAAAGTCTTATCGTGCTTTCAACTGATCTTCTTGCCTTCTATCGTCGCGTCAGCCAACAGCCTTTAACGGTGGTTGATGTGGAAACTACTGGGCACCGTGCTAATGGTGGCTGCCGAGTGATTGAGGTGTCTGTTTTGCAGGCAACTCTGGCAGATGGTATTCAACATCAGCAGACACACTTGGTCAACCCAGAAGTGCCTGTACCAGCGATGATTACCCGCTTTACAGGGATTGATCAAGCAATGGTCGATCAGGCTCCTTTCGCAGAGGCTGTTTGGCATCAGTATCTGCCGCTGCTCAATGCAGGTGTTTTAACTGCCCACAATCTGGCGTTTGACTATGCCTTTTTGTGTGCAGAGTTTGATCAATTGGGTATCGTTTTTTCGCGATCGCCCACCGAGCAATTGTGCACCGTGATTTTAGCGCGCCTCATGTTGCCCGATTTACCATCGCGCAGCCTGCCTGATTTGGTGAAGCACTTTCAGTTTCCGGTCGGGCATTCCCATCGTGCCGAAGCCGATACGATCGCCTGTTGGCTCCTCGCAAAACGTCTACTCACCGAAGTGCAAAACGAGCCGGATGAAGTGTTGCTACCGCGTTTTGCCCAGCAATGGTTGCCGCTAGGCGATACTGCGGCACTTTTAGGCTGTTCTGGCAAACAGGCGCGATCGCGTCTTGAAAAAGCAGGTGTCTTCCCTAAATTTGTCGGTCGCCATAAAACGCCGATGTACCAACGTGGAGGCGTTGAGCGTGCCTTTTTAGAACAGGAACAGGCTGAGTCAACGCAGCTTTCGTGGCTGTAAGCGATTAACCACGGTTCTCTTGCGGAGACGCTCCATCAGCACTACGAACAATCGCCAGAATTTGCCCAGCGGTAACGAGTTGTCCTGGGGTACAGAGGACATCGGTGACAACGCCGGCTGCTTCGGCAAGCAGCGTCATTTCTTGCTTCATGGCTTCGAGGATGATCACGCCTGTCTCTTCGGTGACACGATCGCCCGGTTTCACCAAAATTTGCCAAATGTTCGCAGTAGTAGCTGCCGTAATCGCGTAGCAGTCATCGGGAATTTCAACGGTTGGTGCAGGGGGTAGATCAGGTTCTTCTACAATGGCTTGTTCATC
>JACMKO010000310.1 GCA_014380065.1 Leptolyngbya sp. ES-bin-22
ACATTTTATTAATTTTTTTTATTTAAAATAATGTTGGTTTTGGGGTTGGTGGGGGTGCAACCCCCTGCCTGGGGGCTTTGCCCCCAAACCCCTTTTTACAATTAATTGTGGCTACCTACTTACCCTACAATCAAAGCATCGTCAGCTTTTGCATACCCTATGCTGCCCATCATTTACTCTGACGCTTTTCTACTGCACAAAACAGGGTTCCTTCACCCCGAAAAGCCAGAGCGTTTGACCGCGATCAAGACGGCATTGAACGCAGCACCCTGGGCAGATCAGTTAGATTGGCGATCGCCCACACCAGTCGAAGACCGGTCTGTCATGGAACCACTTGCCCAGGTGCATTCCCAACGCTACATTGATGGCGTACGACGGCTGGCAGAGCGGGGTGGTGGCTACATGGATGCGGATACGCCCATTTCGCCCCGTACCTACGATGTGGCATTGCTGGCAGTGAGCGCGTGGTTGGATGGGGTCGATCGCGTTTTAGAAACCGCTAATCCAGCGTTTGTGTTAGCACGTCCACCAGGTCATCATGCTTTAAGCGAAAGCGGCATGGGCTTTTGCATTTTTTCCAACGCTGCGATCGCTGCTTATTACGCACTCACAAAACCGGGGGTCGATCGCGTGGCGATTCTCGATTGGGATGTCCATCACGGCAACGGTACACAGGCGATCGTTGAAAAGCATCCTCAAATTGCCTACTGTTCGCTGCACGAGTCGCCGCAATATCCTGGTACAGGTGCAGAAGACGAACGAGGCTTACACAACAATGTGTTGAATTTACCTATGCCTCCAGGCTGCACAATGGCAGAGTATGCACCTGCCTTTGTGCAACAGGTGATGCCGTTTTTAACCAACTTTCAACCCGATTTGCTCATCATCAGCGCTGGGTATGACGCGAACCATGCCGATCCTCTCGCTGGCATTTCGCTGAAGCCAGAAGATTTTGGGGTGTTTACACGTCACTGTCTGTCGCTCACTCGCCGCCTTCTCTTTGGCTTGGAAGGTGGCTATGATTTGGATGCGATTAGTCAATCGGTCGTGGCGACGATCGAGCCGTGTTTGTCATGGTGATGGGCGCTTGCGATCGTGACGTTTGGCTCTACTTTGTTGAATCAGTCACGGTAAACTGAAATAATTACAGCATGTCGTCTGTATCTTTTTAGACATTTACCCAAGGTGCTCCATTAGCTTTGCAAGTGATACTACAGATCCAATCGCTGGGTAGGGGCAAGGCAATGCCTTGCCCCTACAAGATGTATCGTCTTTTCAATTCAAATTGGTATGAGAAACCAGCTTGCTGTCAGCAATCAACAGTCGCCAAAAGCGCATGACTCCTGGCTGATACCTAACTGCTGAGTGCTAATGATTATGGGTATTTCATAAATCAACGAAGACTGCTGATATTTAAAAGCGCTGCCAAAAATTGAACTGTAATGAACGAGCTGGATACGCGAGAATGGCTGCTGACAAATGGGTTAGGTAGTTTTGCCAGTGGCACTGTTTGTGATGCTCGGACGCGAACGTATCACGGTTGGCTCGTGGCAGCGCTGGATCCACCGCAACAACGGACGCTGTTGTTCTCACATTTGGAAGCGAGCCTGGAAGTCGGCGGACTCATCTTTGCGCTTGGAACAAACTTTTGGACTGCTGATAAAGTTGATCCGCAAGGCTATCGATTGCTGCGCGAGTTTAGCATCAATCCAGTGCCCACGTGGATTTGGGGCTTGGGCGACCAATGGCAGTTGAGCCGCCAGATTACCATGCCATATGGGCTGTCTCAAGCAGGAGGATCGCTTGAGCCTCTATCGCCCAGTCAAACCGTCAACCGAGTGCTGGTGCAGTACCGCTACACAGGCAATCAAGCAGCAATCTTACGCTTGCGACCCATTATTGGCGATCGGGATTTCCATCATCATCAGCAAGAGTCATCAGCGCTCTCTTTTTCTCAGGTAGTCGGCTCCAACCAGGTCTTTCTGCAAGCGTTACAGGCAGGCAAGACAGGCACACCCTGGGGCTTATCTTGGAGTCGGGGACACTATCAGCCAGAGGAAACCTGGTACTGGAACTACTACTACCCAGAAGAAGCCAGTCGTGGCTTAGATTATCTGGAGGATCTGTTTAGTCCTGGCTATTTGACTGTTTGGTTACACCCGGGCGAAACGGTGGCGCTGGAAGCAAGAGTCGGCTTGCCTGCATCCAGCACCGTAGAGTTGACACCAACTGCCGTGGATCAGGCAACGCAAGCCGAGCAGCGACGGTTAGAGCGAGAATTCTTGCATTTGCCGACTGCGGACGGCAAACGCACTCTGTGGGAACTGCTGTTGCGGGCAAGCGATCAGTTTGTGGTCTATCAAGCCGCTCAAAAGGTGCCCGCGATCGTTGCTGGCTACCACTGGTTTGGCGATCGTAGCCGCGATACGTTGCTCTGCCTGCCTGGATTCACGCTCACCACCAAACGCTTCTTACTGGCGCGGAAAATGCTCGATCGACTGGGGCGATCGACCTGCCAGGGGTTAATTCCAAACATCATGCCAGACGATCGCGGTGATACTGTCTACCGCAACATCGACTGTGCGCTGTGGTGGATCGAAACGCTGGGACTGTATCTAGAAGCCACTCAAGACTGGGAGTTTTTGACCGAGCAGTACGACGTGGTAAAGCAAATCTACAAGGCGTTTACGGCTGGCACTCTGCACAACATTCGTATCGATGCTTCGGATGGTCTGATTACCTGGGATGATGCCAGTACACCGCTGACGTGGATGGATACGCTGGTCGCTGACGAAGCTGTTACCCTCCGACACGGTAAACCCGTTGAAATCAATGCCCTCTGGTACTCGGCACTCTGCTGGTCAAGTCAGTGGGCAACCTTGCTAGCAAAACGTTCTGATGTTGAGCATACCGATCGCCTGCTGAACCAGGCACGACGCTATGCTCAGCAAGCCGATCAGGTAAAGGGTTCCTTGCAAAAGTTTTGGCACGCTCAGCAAGGCTATGTTTACGATCGCATTGAGCCGGACGATCGCTTGGACGCAACCATTCGCCCGAATGCTGTTTTAGCGCTGTCGCTACATCACTGCGCGTTCACAGTAGAGCAATCGCGTCAGATACTTTATACGGTTCGCGATCGCTTGCTAACCCCTTATGGACTCCGTACCCTTGATCCAGGCGATCCCGCCTATCAAGGCACCTGTAGCGGCGACCCTAGTCGGCGCGATCGAGCGTACCATCAGGGCACCGTTTGGAGCTGGCTCCTTGGTCCCTACATGCGTGCCTGGAGCCGCTTCTGTCCAGAAGCGCCATTGCCGCTTGACTTACAGCCATTACTGACGCACTTTCAAGAGCAGGGCTGCTTCAACGCCATTGCCGAAATTTTTGATGGTGATGCGCCTCACACCCCACGCGGCGCGATCGCCAACGCCACCACGATCGCTGAACTGCTTCGCCATTGGAAGGAGTTGGGGTGGGCTGAGGGCTAAGAGCTATTTCCTCTGTTCCCTTCTGCCTCCTGTCCTCTGCCTTCCATCTTCTATAGCCACAGACATCTGGGTTAGGACGGGGTGCAGGGGTGGAACC
>JACMKO010000311.1 GCA_014380065.1 Leptolyngbya sp. ES-bin-22
GTTTTGGAAAGAAATCACAAAGTAGGAGGTGAAAGGCTAAAGGATGAAGGCTAAAGGATAAAGGCTGAAAGTTTTGAGTTTTGAGTTTTGAGTTTTGAATTGCTTCCCCCACTCCCCACTCCCCACTCCCCGCTCCGTATAGAATCGATCGCCACGGGTTCAACTTGCCTGGTAGGATACGATCCAATCGCCCTTTGCTCACAGTGCTCATGCTCGATTTCAGCGGCATTCTGCTGTTTTTCACGCCTGGTTATCTTGTTTCGTTGATGATCTTCACCGCTACCTTTGCCCTTTTTAGCCTGGGCTTAAATTTGCAGTGGGGCTTCACAGGGCTGATTAATTTTGGTCACATCGCCTTTATGACAGTGGGTGCCTATACCACCGTGCTGCTGAGCATGAAGGGGGTGCCGCTGGTGCTGGCAGTGCTGATTGGGGCAATGCTGGCGGCTGGCTTAGGTCTACTCATTGGACTGTCCACACTGCGCTTGCGGGAAGACTATTTGGCGATCGTGACGATCGGTGTCTCTGAAATCATTCGCCTCATTGCCCTCAACGAAGAATGGCTCACGCAAGGCTCACGGGGCGTTTACAGCTATCCCTTACCGCTGGAAGCCATGACCCGACCAACGGTGATTAGCAAGCTCGGCATGATTGGCATCTGGACAGCAATTTTTGCGCTGGCAGGCTGGCAACTCTGGCGTTGGACGTGGCAACGGCGCGATCGCCTGGGGCAAGACACCCGTGAGGGCACTCAACCGGGACTAATCGGCAAACTGACCTTGGGCATTGCCACCGCCATTTTGGGACTGTTGCTCTATTGGGCAGGCGCAGTTTCGCTCTACGACTATTCCTACAAAGCGGGGCTGATGCTGGTGCTGGTGACGGTTCTGGCGCTCGTCTATTGGCGACTGGAGGCACTGGTGCGATCGCCCTGGGGTCGCGTTCTCAAAGCCATTCGTGAAGACGAAGAAATTGCCAAAGCGCTGGGCAAGAATGTGTTTTGGTACAAGCTGCAATCGCTCATGCTGGGCGGCGCGATCGCAGGCATTGCGGGAGCCTTCTATGCGTGGCAGTTAAGCTTTATCAACCCAGATGGCTTTATTCCGCTGATTACGTTCCAGGCATGGACGATCGTCGTGCTCGGTGGTGCTGGTAATAATGCCGGGACGCTATTGGGAGCCGCGATCTTTTGGGCATACAACTCAGTCACGCGGTTTTTGCTGCCTGCGCTCGCCCCGGCGCTACACGCGATCGTGCCTGCGATTCCACCCCAGCTTGATGAAGGCAGAGCTGGAGCCTTTCGGATTATGATCATTGGCTTGCTGCTGATTGTGCTGATGATGGCGCGACCGCAAGGCATTTTAGGGAAAAAGGAGGAATTGTCACTTGGTCGATGAAACACCCCATGCCTCCGATCCTGTAGAGTTTCTAAGCCCTTCTGACGGGCAAGACCTGGCAGAAGTCAAAACGGTTGATCGTCCCAATAACCTGCCACTGCCACTGCTGGCAGCGAGCGGACTCATCAAAAGCTTTGGTGGTTTGGTCGCGGTCGATCAGGTGTCGATCGACGTTGCCAACGGCAGCATTACCGGACTTATTGGACCGAATGGAGCCGGAAAAACAACCCTCTTCAATCTGCTGTCAAACTTCATTCATCCCGACAAGGGTCGCGTGCTGTTCGATGGCGAACCCATTCACCAACTTCAGTCGTACCAAATCGCCCAACGCGGCATGATCCGCACCTTTCAGGTCGCGCGCGTGCTGTCTCGTCTCTCTGTGTTGGAAAATATGCTGCTGGCAGCCCAACACCAAACGGGCGAAAACTTTTGGCTGACCTGGTTTAAGCAGAAACAAATTGCCGCCGAAGAACGCCAGCAGCGCGAACAGGCAATGACCATTCTGGACTCGATCGGTCTCGCACACATGACGCATGAATACGCAGGAGCCTTATCGGGCGGTCAACGCAAGCTGCTAGAAATGGGACGCGCGCTGATGAGTCAGCCCAAGCTGATTTTGCTCGATGAACCTGCTGCTGGCGTGAATCCCACGCTGATCAACCAGATTTGCGATCGTATTCTCACCTGGAACCGCGACGGACTCACCTTTCTCATCATTGAACACAACATGGATGTGATTATGTCCCTCTGCGATCGAGTCTGGGTGCTCGCCGAAGGACGCAACCTCGCCGTTGGTTCTCCCACCGAAATTCAAACCAATGCCCAGGTGTTAGAGGCATATCTGGGGCAGTAGACGTAAGAGTGGCTCACAGCGCTGCCTCAGCATCTTTTGTGAGCGCTTCAGAGTGAAAACTGCACTTCATTGCTCAAGCAACCGTTCCACTTAAGCCAGAGCTTCTCCAGGAATCGGTTGCACAAAGCCGCCTCGAATTCCATCCCGCCGTTGCTTTGCTTCAGCAGTCCAAGCCGCTTGAATCTGTGGGTCGGTGTCACACTCTAAGCTTTCGACTAGCTTTTCCGCCAAGAGCACCCTGGACGCGCTAGGAAAAGCCATGAGTTCGTAAACGTTCTCATGTTACGCCCAAATCTAGCGCCTCAATTCTAGCCGAAAGCGCGATCGGCTTTGTTGTCTTTACATCATGGCGCGATGGAGGCAGCGTGAAACAGTTTGTCACTTGAATGGATCGAATTGCACAATGAGAGTGAGATGTCACCTTAACTAAAACACCACTATGACCATCGCCGAACAGATTTATGAACTGGTCAA
>JACMKO010000312.1 GCA_014380065.1 Leptolyngbya sp. ES-bin-22
CGATGCCCAAAAATTTCATTTAGAGGTCTGTGCGAGAATAAGGGCTGATGCTTAATGTATGGCGATCGAGGTTTCTCACATGGACTCAGATACCCAACCGAATCCTAAACTAGATTGGAAGAGTGCTGCAATTGGATGCTTAGCCTTAGCCGTGCTGTTGGGGAGTCTCGCACTGTTCAGCAAGCTAACAAATCCGCAGACGAATGTTTTGAGCTTTTTCTATCTCGGAATTCCCTTGATAGCAGGCTTATTATTGCTTTCCGTCGTTAGGCTTAAAGTAATAACAATCCTGTCACTCCTGGCAAGTATTGCTTTCCTAGTTCTTAGCTTTCTCACGAAAGACCACAACCCGAAGTTAAGCAGCATGAGCTTCCTCAGCACGTTCTTTGCACTGGCTGGCGCGATTGTGCCAACGCTAGTTTCTCGGCTTCAGGCTTTTCTTTACGATCGAGGCTTTCGAGGCATTGGCGTTGACGTTAGTAGTCAAGATGGTGTCTTTGGCGGCAACTGGAGTGATAGTGGTTGGGGTGGCGACTGTGGCAGTGATGGTGGTAGTGACTGTGGTGGTTGAATCACTCAGAGTGAATGTCCAATCGTTTTGAGGTCCTGCAATGCGGACGCTACAGGCTAATCGGGTCATGTTGGCGACGTTGGAAAGCCAGTTTGGATTGACGGCTACAAGCGATCGCGATCGCTTCCGCAGGGTGAGGAATGGGTACAAGGCAGTGCTTTAAACCTGGCATTTAGCCTTAGTTAATCTTTTCAGCAATCAGGTAGTTGGTTAGATAACGTGCGATCGGGTATGAATCTATTCAGCGATAAAGACGCTTTTCCATTCGCTGTAGTGGTCGAGGACTGCCAAGCCTAACTCGCGTCCCAGCCCGCTACGTTTCACGCCGCCAAACGGGGCTTCGAGGTGGACGCTATGCCCTGTGTTGATGGAAAGTACGCCTGTTTCGATCGCCCGTGCCACCCGCAAGGCTCGACTGATATCGCGTGTCCAGATCGAGCCAGAGAGTCCGTAGAGGCTATTGTTGGCGATCGCAACTGCCTCTTCCTCCGTATCAAACGGCAACACACAGACGACGGGACCAAAAATTTCTTCCCGCACAATCTGCATCTCTGGTGTGGCATCGGCAAAGATGGCAGGCTGCAAGTAGGCTCCGTTAGCTAGCGCTCCAGTGGGGATGTCGCCGCCACAGAGCAGTTTGGCTCCTTCGGCTTTGCCAATATCGATGTAACGGTGAACGCGATCGCGATGACCAGTAGAAATTAAAGGGCCGATTTCAGTTTGCTCCTCTGAGGGATGACCGATCTTGAGCGCTTGAAATTGTTCGGTCAGTTGGCTGAGGAACGTGTCATAGAGGGGGCGCTCGACGAGGATGCGCGATCGGGCACAGCAGTCCTGTCCTGAGTTACCAAGAACGCTCCAAAGGGATTTCACCACCGCCTTGTCTAGATCCGCATCGGCAAAGATGAGATTGGCAGACTTGCCGCCCAGTTCCAGCGTCACGTTTTTGATGTCATCGGCTGCCAGTTTCATGACCTGGGTGCCGATTTCGGTTGACCCCGTAAAGGAAATTTTCCGCACGAGGGGATGGCGCACCAGAGCATCGCCAGCCGTGCTACCTGCACCTGGTACAACGTTGAAAACACCTGGGGGAACGCCTGCTTCAAGTGCCAGTTCACCTAATCTTAAGGCTGTCAACGGCGTTTGGGAGGCAGGCTTAAGGACGATCGTATTGCCCATTGCCAGCGCAGGCGCAACTTTCCAGGACGTGATGGCGATCGGAAAATTCCAGGGCGCAATCATGCCACACACGCCGATCGGCTCCCGAAAGGTGAGGTGAGTACCTGCCGCCGCCACTGGAATGGTCTGCCCACCGACTTTGTTAATCGCGCCAGCGTAGTACTCGAAGCAATCGGCAGCCATGTTCACTTCGTCTCGCGCATCCCGAATGGGTTTGCCCGCGTTGCGGCTTTCTAATTGCGCCAGGGATTCTAGATTTGTGCGAATCAAGTTTGCAAGCGTGAAAAGCATCCGGGCACGATCGCGGGAATTCACCTTGCGCCAACCTGCCCGTGCGTTCTCCGCTGCCAGCACCGCGCGATCGATATCTTCAACGCCACCCGCTGCAACCGTTGCCCAAGTTTCGCCTGTCGCTGGATCAATTAACTGAGACTGCTGACCCGATGCAGCAGGAACCCGATCGCCCCCAATCAATAAGCCTTCGATCGTCACACAAGTACCCCTAATCGCTTCAGAATCATTGTTAGCAGGTTAGCCGCTGCTTCACAAGTCTGAATCGTCGTCTGGCAAGTCTTCGGTGTACTGGTCGATCGCCTCTACCATCCCTTCTGAGTAGGGTTCCAGCACAGTGGCGCTGACGTGTAGTTCTGCCAGCGCATCTGAGAACTCTTCTGAAGCAGGATCGGTGGTTTCGAGAATTTTGACGGCTGCGATCGCTCGTTCCAGGTAAGGTCGGTAGTCAACTAAATGACGCTGCAAGCTAACAAGTGATTTCTGATACGCTACGGTGGTCATCGCTTAAGCCTCCTTTCCAATTTACGCAAACCTCGGAGGTTTCAACCAAGCATTTAACCTCTGACCAGACTCAGTGCTTAAACCTCCGAGGTTTTGGTCAAATGCGTCATTTCACCATGCTACAGCCCTAGAAGTTTGGTGATCACGGGTATCAGGTCGCTACAGGCTTTGACGATCGTGGCGGTGCTGGGAAGTGCGGCGATCGTCCCCTTCAA
>JACMKO010000313.1 GCA_014380065.1 Leptolyngbya sp. ES-bin-22
ACGGTACAGGCAGTGGCGCGCGCGACGATAATCGCTACAGTGGACGTAATGACTATGGCGCTGGCGCTGGTTCCTGGAGCGACAGCCGCTACACGGGACGCGATGCTGGTGCGGGTGCCTCTCGCAGCGATCGCCCCCGTGAACGAGACCCAGGCAGCTCATCCTGGGATAACGATCGCCCGAATGAACGTCTAAATGACCGCCAAAACGAGCGTCCGAAAGAACGCCCACGCTACGACGATGAGCGCAGTTACGATAGTGGACGCAACCGTGAGGCTAGTGAACCCCGCGCTCCATACCAGGACAGCGGCAATGCCCGTGACGATCGCCCCTCCTACGACTCCCGCACCACTGACCGCGATCGCAGCGATCGTCGTCCTTCTCGCCCGCCTAAAAACGCCCGCCCAAACCTTTATCAAGACAACTGGGATGAAGAAGATGAGTGGCTTTAGGGAAAGAGTGAAGGCTAAAGGATTAAGGATTAAGGATCAAAGCTTTGAGTCAATTTTGATCACTGCCTTCTGCCCCCGGACTCCTGCCTTCTACCCCCTGCCTTCTAGCTTCTGACTCCTGACTCCTGACTTTACCTACATGCAAGACTTTCGGAACTATTACGACATTTTAGGCGTGGCGAGAGATGCCACCGTTGACGAAATCAAAAAGGCATTTCGGCGACTGGCGCGACAATTTCACCCTGATCTAAACCCTGGCGATAATCAGGCAGAAGAAAAGTTCAAAGATATCAACGAAGCGTACGAAGTTCTCTCTGACCCAACCAAACGCGCTCAGTATGATCAGTTCGGCAAATTTTGGCAGCAGCGAGGCTTTAAAGGTGGACAGCCAAAAGCATCACGCGGTTGGGATGGACGGAGCGATCGCGCCACTGGAGATGATGTTGACTTCGGCGAATTTGATGATTTCAATAGCTTTGTCGATCAACTTCTGAATCGCCGCACGACGAAAGAAGCAAACTCCACCCGCACGGGCACCCGCGACTACTATCAACCAGGCACCACCAAAACAGCTTACACTGTGCCACGCGCTACACGGCGAGATGCTGAAGCGCGGCTAGCAGTGCCGTTAGAAAAAGCTTATGTCGGTGGGCAAGAACGGATTCGGTTGGAAGATGGACGATCGCTTGAAGTCAATATGCCACCCGGTATGGTGACAGGACAGCGCATTCGGCTAAAAGGACAAGGTGTAGCAGGCGGCGATTTGTACCTCAAAATTGACGTTGCAACCCATCCCTTTTTCCGGCTCGAAGGCTCAGACATTCAGTGTTTGCTGCCCGTTACACCGAGCGAAGCCGTTTTAGGTGGACAGCTTGAAGTGCCGACGCTAGACGGCTTAGTAAAAATGTCAATTCCGTCTGGCGTTCGCACAGGTCAGCGCTTGCGCCTTGCTGCTAAAGGCTACCCCACTGCTAACGGTAGACGCGGCGATCAGATTGTTGAAATTCAAATCATGGTGCCCCGTGACCCTAGTGCCCAAGAACGCGAACTCTACGAAAAACTTCGTCAGCTCGAAACCTTTAATCCTCGTGCAGACTTACCTGTGTGATGGTTTAACGATTGCGATCGCTAAGAAAACCACAACTATTTCTACTGCTATTTAAGCGATAGAGAGCATCCTTCTAAGGCAAGCCATTCATGTCTAAAGATATTCGTGACTAAAAAAATAAAATCGGTATTGACGATCGCCGTTTCTTAGCTCTCTCTAAGGTTTCGCTCACAGTCAATTCAGATCATGCACTCATGATGATCTAGTCCAACCACTCCTTGTAGGGCTGGAGCAAGTGGTACAGCAACTCAATATAGATATGAAAAAACGGCATTTTCTCTGGGCTGGTACAGCAACGCTTGGCACAGTCTGGCTATCACGTTATTTGCCTGGAAGGGCAGAAGACAAAGCGATCGCAACCCCGAAAACTACGGGCGCTGGTTTTGCAGTAGTGAAAACAGCGCAGGAGTGGCGCAAAAGTTTAACACCAGGGCAATTTCAGGTGTTGCGCCAGCATGGAACAGAGCTACCAGGCAGCAGTGCTCTCAATCAGGAACATAGCAAGGGTACCTTTGTCTGTGCTGGGTGTGAGCTACCACTGTTCACATCAGAGACTAAGTTTGATAGCGGTACAGGCTGGCCCAGCTTTTATGCGCCGATCGCAGGTGGGGTCGGTACAACAACCGATACCTCTTTCTTCATGACTCGTGTGGAAGTGCATTGCCATCGCTGTGGTGGGCACCTTGGTCATGTGTTTGATGATGGTCCTCAGCCAACAGGCAAACGTTATTGCATGAACGGTGTGGCAATGAAGTTTGTTGCAGTGTAGCCGTTCTCAAAAGACACGCGACCGCACTCCTAATGATCAGAGACGGCGGCATTGCCCAACCCCGGACAGTGCCGTTGCTCTATTTTGGTGGCGCTTCGCAAAAAATCCCAAGCAGAATCATACCAATTAGACTTCCTGCACGAATCAAGCAGCATGTGCCAGTTCGTAGTTCAGCAACCCAGCAATCAAGTTCAAGCGTAAGCCAAATCGCTTTCGCCGATTGCGATCACGTCCTGAAAAGATGCGAAAAATTTTGAAGCGGCGAATCACATGCTCTACTCGCACCCTCAGCCGTGCTAAAGCTCGATTATGCTGCTTTTCTTCTTCTGGTAAGGCTTGCTTACGTAGCTTCTTCGTTGGAGTACAGGCTCCAGTATGACGTTTAGCAAAGCCTTGGTAGCCCCGGTCGGCTAAACACAATTGGGACGAGACAAACGGTAAACGACTGCGCTTGAGCAACTTAAAGTCATGCGTTTTACCTGTGTCTACAGCCGTACAAATAATCTGCCCGGTTTCAAAGGCGACCAACAGTTGCGCCTTCATCGTGTGGCATTTTTGCTTGCCACTGTAAAAGTGTTTCTGTTTTTTTTGGGGCGTTCGCTTGCCATCTCGCCTGCATCCACAACCATCACTTGCCACTCCCAGCCCGGTTGGTACAACTGTCGTTGGCTGGGAAGCCGAAACTTGCCGCACTTAATCAGCAAGTTTTCCACTTTGTTAACGATGCGCCCCACTGTGGTTTCATGGACACCCCAACTCACCCCGATATGAAACTGACTCCGATATGCTCGCCAATACTCCAAGGTCACCAGCAATTGATCTTCCACGCTCAGTTTGGCTTGTCCACCTCGTCGTCCTCGCCGGATTAAATGGGGAGACAACACCTCAACCATCTCAGCAAAAGTCTGACGACCAACTCCACACAAGCGTTTGAACTCACCATCCGAAAGCTGTTGTAGCTCGCTGTACGCCATTATTCCTCCTGCATACTTGCACCTTACGGGCAGTTTAATTGTGTACTTGCCGACCACAAACTGGCACACAGTCCCACTATTCATGCAGGAGGTCTATTGAACCAGGGCTTGCTATATAGACAGTCGTAGGGGTGAGCTTGGGCACTATGTATCGGCTTTACGACTGTTCAATAGCAAAAACCGCCCCTACAGGTGTCTGCCGCGATCGCAATTTGACTTGTATCAACCTCTTTCAGGAAGCTGAATTGTGGCAGTGCCAACGGGGATTTCACCACTCAAGCCCACCCGTTGACCCGTGACACCATAAAACAGCGTGCCGTTCCTTGGGCTTACCATGCGGATGCCACTAAACTCAAGCTGTAGATAACCACCAGGAGCGACGGGCTTGTCAAAGACGATCTCTACACGCTCCTTACTCAAACTAATCTTGCTACTCACTTCCTTACCTGACTGATCGATGACGCGTAAGCCATCAAAACGATCCATTTGTTTAGGAAGAGAAACTTGCAGATCTTTTAACGTCATGCCAATAACAGCAATACGAATAAAATGAGTACTGCCTAACACACCAGAATTGGTGATGATAGGAGCAGTAAAGTTGAAAATCATGGATGAGGCTTCGCTTTGCGCTAATTCTGCCTGTACCCTGGTTGTCTCTTCAGACATTGCCGCTGATGCTGTCGTCAGTAACAGCACTGCTAATCCACCATAAACTAAACCTTTCATACAGAAACCCTTGAGAACGAATGGGACCACTTAGCTAATCGTTTGGCTTCTTTTTTA
>JACMKO010000314.1 GCA_014380065.1 Leptolyngbya sp. ES-bin-22
CTTCAGGACAGCAGCATAGCTGACCAACCCGTTCGCAAACCATACGCGTGAAGTGTTCAGATCCCCGACTTCTGGCGAAAAATTAGCGCTGCCCGCTTACCGTGCGCTAGAAGTCGGGGATCTTTGCGTCAGTCCTAAATAAGCTGAGCTGATGAGTAGGTTTACCTAACAAAACTTTACAGATCGCGATCGCTCAACCAATAATAGAGGTGTAACAAGTTACAGAAACCCAAACGTCTTTAGACAGGGAGGCAGGTATGGTTGCACTCACCGAGCGAATTCAGCGATTGACTTTAGAGACCGTTGTGTTGGCACATCCTGACGGCACTGGCAGCACCGACACGACTGCCATCCGTTGTTTGGACTGGGATCGAGAACGGTTCGACATTGAATTTGCGCTGAGCAACGGCACGACGTACAACTCGTTCCTCATTCGCGGCGAGAAAATTGCCCTGGTGGATACCTCCCACGAAAAGTTTCGGCGGCTCTACCTGGATACCTTGAAGGGACTGATTGATCCCTCTACCATTGACTATTTAGTGATTAGCCATACCGAGCCAGATCACAGCGGCTTAGTGGCAGACCTTTTGAAGCTGGCTCCCCACATTACGGTGGTGGGCGCAAAGGTCGCCATTCAGTTTCTGGAAGATCTGGTGCATCAGCCGTTTGAGCGGAAGCTGGTGAAGAACGGCGATCGCCTCGATCTGGGCAACGGTCACATCCTGGAGTTTGTCTCTGCGCCGAACCTGCACTGGCCCGACACGATTTTTACCTACGACCACAAAACGCAGGTGCTATTTACCTGTGATGCCTTTGGGATGCATTATTGCGACGATTCTACCTTCGACGAAGACCTGGAACTCATTGAGCACGATTTTCGCTACTACTACGACTGCTTGATGGGTCCCAACGCGCGATCGGTGCTCTCTGCCCTTAAGCGCATGGGCGACTTGCCAGGAGTGGTGACGATCGCCACCGGACACGGTCCCCTTTTGCAATATAACCTGCATGAACTGGTCGAACGCTATCGCACCTGGAGCAAGGAGCAAGCCAAAGCGGTCAAGACAGTCGCCTTGTTCTACGTTGCCGATTATGGGGAGGCAGAGCGGCTAGCACACGCGATCGTCCAGGGCGTGATGAAAACCGGAGTTGCCGTCGAACAGATGGATCTCCGCACTGCCGAACCACACGAAATTCGTGAACTGGTCACGCTTGCCGCTGGTGTGGTGATTGCCATGCCGCCCCAGTCCGGCGACTTTGCGCCCACTGCCAAAGCTGCTTTGGGCACGATTCTGGCTGCAACCCATGCGAAACAGTCTTTTGGACTCTTTGAAAGTGGCGGCGGTGACGATGAATCTGTCTATTTGCTCCGCAACAAATTGCAGGATGTTGGCTTGACCGAAGCGTTTCCACCCATTCTGATCAAGGAAGCCCCGACGGAAGCCGCTTATCAACTCTGCGATGAAGCAGGCACCGATATGGGGCAATGGCTGACGCGCGATCGCACCATCAAGCAAATGAAATCCCTGGATGGCGATTTAGACAAGGCACTAGGACGACTGAGCGGTGGACTATACATCATCACTGCTCAGCAAGGCAATGCGTCTAGTGCGATGCTTGCGTCGTGGGTCGCTCAAGCCAGCATCGAACCACTGGGCATCACGATCGCCGTTGCCAAAGATCGGGCAATCGAATCCTTCATGCATGTCGGCGATCGCTTTGTGCTCAACATTCTCGAAGAAGGCAACTACCAGCCTTTGATGCGGCACTTTTTGAAGCGTTTTGCCCCTGGAGCCGATCGCTTTGTTGGCATTAAAACCTACTCTGCGACCAATGGTTCACCCATTCTGGCAGACGCGTTGGCATACCTGGAGTGCGAAGTGACCAGTCGCATGGAATGTAGCGATCACTGGATTGTGTACAGCACTGTGGATGCAGGGCGCACCTCCAGTCAGGATGGCTTAACTGCCATCCATCATCGAAAGGTGGGGAACCATTATTAGTGGTGTTAATGTTGGTTGTTAGTTTTCAAAAGATTAAAAGGGAGTGGGGAGTCGGGAGTCGGAAGAAGAAGGCTCAGGGCTAAAGGTTAAAAGTATGGTTTCTCTTCACCCATCACAGCTCTCTGGTTACTCAAAACTCTCTTCCCCTACACCCTTCACCCCTCACCCCTCACCCTCATGACTTCCTCCAATTCATTTCTTAAAGCCCTCTCCAGTTTCTTTAGATTTGCGCCGTCGCCGGAGGCATTGCAAGAAACGGGTGTCCAAACCGCTATTGCAGAGGCGGAGACTGAAGCGGCTGCGATCGCAGAGACAGTTGTGCCGCCTAGTGTAGAACCTGATGCATCGCTTCTAGCAACGAGACCCCGTGATGTGCAGGTGGCGCAGATTGGGGATGCTACAACGGTGCTGCGATCGCGCACGTGGGATCGCCTTAAGTTTGAAGTGGAGTACGGGCGGCAAAAGGGCACTACCGCCAATGCGTACTTGATTCAAGCCGACAAGACCGCACTCCTCGACCCACCCGGAGAGTCTTTTACAGACATTTTTCTGACGGAGTTACAGCAGCATACGGATCTGGCAACGCTTGACTATGTGATTGTGGGTCATGTGAATCCTAATCGCATCACCACGCTGAGAAAACTTTTAGCTTTAGCACCTCAGGCAACAATCATTTGTTCGAGACCAGCGGCGATCGCTCTCAGAACGATCTTTGCAGAAGGTGATGTGCAGATTAAGCCCATTCGAGGGGATGAGGTGCTGGATCTGGGTCAGGGACATGAGCTTCGGTTTGTGTTTGTACCGACACCGCGCTGGCCTGATGCCCTTTGCACCTACGATGCTGCCACGCGCATTCTCTTTACCGATAAGTTCTTTGGTGCCCACCTCTGTGATGAACCGGTGCTGGATGACAACTGGAAGCAGTTGGATGAAGACCGTCACTACTATTTCGATTGTCTTCATGCGGCGCAAACGCGTCAGGTAGAAGCGGCATTGGATAAGTTTGCAACCTTTGCTAAGGCGAAACTGTATGCGCCTGGACACGGTCCTATGGTGCGCTATAGCCTGAGTCGTTTGACCTATGACTATCGCGAGTGGAGCCAACAGCAACATACAAAAGACCTGACTGTAGCGCTGCTTTATACATCTGCTTACGGCAATACGGCGACCATTGGGCAGGCGATCGCAAAAGGCATCGCGCAAACAGGTGTGTCTGTGGCATCGGTCAACTGCGAGTTTGCTGACCCTGCCGAAATTACTAGCCTGATTGAGCAATGCGACGGCTTTATTATTGGTTCTCCCACGCTGGGCGGCCACGCCCCGACTCAGATCCAAACAGCTTTGGGGATCATTCTGTCCACGGCTCCGAGAACGCATTTAGCAGGGGTTTTTGGCTCCTACGGCTGGAGTGGTGAAGCGGTCGATCAGATTGAGGAGAAGCTGAAAGACTCAGGTTATCGTTTGGGGTTTGAGACGCTGCGGATCAAGTTCAAGCCCACAGACGAGACGTTGCAGCAATGTGAAGCAGCGGGAACCGAGTTTGCCCAGAGTCTCCGTAAAGACAAGCGGATTCGCGCACCGTATCAAAATGCTGCCGATGGGCAGACCGATCGCACTGGACAAGCAGTAGGACGCGTAACAGGTTCGCTCTGCGTACTGACTGCCCAACAAGACGATACCCGACTAGGCGTGCTCACGTCGTGGGTGTCGCAAGCCAGCTTTAACCCACCAGGGCTGACGATCGCGATCGCTAAAGACCAGACAGCCGACCTGTTAGCACATACAGGTGAACCGTTTGTCCTCAACATTCTCAAGCAGGGCAAAAATCTTCGGCGCTATTTTCTCAAACCGCCCAGCCCAGGCGAAGATCCGTTTGTCGCGATCGCCACCGATACTGCAACCAATGGCTGTCCCGTGCTTACTGATGCCCTTGCTTATCTGGAATGCACCCTCCAAAACCGGATGGAATGTGGCGATCATTGGCTTCTCTATGCCGTTGTCGAGCATGGCAAAGTGCTAGATGCAACGGGCGTGACTGCCGTTAATCATCGCAAGTCAGCCTTGCAACAGTAGTGGTGCGGATGCAATTGAGCTTGCAGAGGTTTGGGTGATCAGATTCGTTAGCAGTACGGACAGTTGTGGCGGAAAAAGACACGTCTGAAACATCTGACTAAAAAAATCACCCAAACGGTTGACTTTCATAGGATGTGTAGCGCCTATCCCGCATCCTATTGTACGAATAGCAGTACTCAGAACGATGTGTGATGAAATGGAACGTTGGACAAAGAGTCGTGTGTACTCGACCAGGACACCAATTAGCGGATTGCTACATTCACGCAACGGATATGCATGAGAGTGTCACTATCTTTTGCCCCTCTACAAACACTGTTGTTTGTGGACAACGCCAAAATTTAGAGCGTTTGGGCTGGCGAATAGCAGCAGTCGATAAGTTCAACGAAACAACCGCAGTTTCAAGCCTTCTCTTAGAACGTACCCCTCATTGAGACCGTCACGCCCGTAAGGGAGCTGCCAGGTAAGGGTGCCCAAACAACCCAAAGGTGGTTGAGAGCTAGTAGCTTTCAACCACCCTTGGGTTGATGCTGTCAACTGACTGAAACCGTGCTGCGATCGCGTCTAGATTTCAGCCACCGCACGTTCAATCAAACGACGAGCTAGCGTTTGAACGCCCGTGTGGGTGTAGTAGTTGACCGAAATATCGAGAAACGCGCCCACGTAATCGAGCTTGTCTTTTGATACCTCAACAAACTTGGTGAGATTGTCGAGCACATTGTCTTGAGTCAAATTACGAGACGATACAAAATCACTCATCCAGCCCTTCACGGAATCGAAGCTCTGGTTGATGAACCCCAATTTGCCTGCCGAGTCGCCACCGGGAATCAGATCACTCACACCCTTAAAGGTCTGGTTTTGCTCCAGGTCTTTGGGTGACATCCCTTGAATGGTCGATAGCCCTTTCAAAATAAAGTCAGGTCCGAGGGGAATCAAACCATCAAAACAGACCAGAGCTGCCATCCGCATCAATGATTCGCCACCGTAATCACCCAGTGCTGCCAGAAAGTCACCAATGCTGTCACCCGGAATGCCGTTAATTTGACAAAAAGCAACAAGTTCGACCACTAATTTGACGGTCAGGTCAATGCTTTGGGCTTTCTCTGGTTTGGGTGTGAGATTGCCCAAAAAACCCAGAAAGGAGATGTCTTGCCCCACTTTGTTTGCCATCGCGGCGGCTCCCAGTGCGCCAGAAGCACTATCCACCGTTTGGTACAGCCACAGAGCGCGTTGATAGCCCTGAGACTTGTCGTTAAACAGATAAACCGCACGCTCACCGATTTGTTGAATCAAAGCCTCGTCCGTTTCGCCAGTCACTTCCCGAATCGTGTTGTTAAATCCGGTCAGATTCTGCCATTGTCCCGGTACTGCGAAATCGAGCGATCGCAATGCCATGACCGTAATGCCACCAGTGGGTAGCTCATCAACCAGCTCAAAAATGGATTTGCTCATACGTTAAAAGTAGGGTTGCTTACAGAACATCGCTCTGCTAGAAGTGGTCGCTTATTTCTTCAATCTCGCTAGACCAGCAAGGTCAAACCGCTGAATCCACGCTTGACGCTCGGCTTTTGTAAACGCTGGATTGCGCGATAAGACTTTTACCTGGTAGCGATCGGCAACTAAAACAGCCGTCTGCGTTGTGCCCACATCGACAGCAGGATACCCCGCAATTTTGGTCACGCTCTTTTCAAATTTCTTCGTCGCGCTCATCCCAGCCGTAACATCAGCCGCTGCATCCGAAATTGCTAGCATAGCGACATCTTTGCCATCTTTCTTGAGCTTCGCTTCAGCAAAGCCTTTTTTCTCTTGCGTATACACTCGTTCATAGCCATCACCAGGCTTTGGGAAAAACTTGTTGAAACTGCTGCCCTGAGTGGCATCTTTAGCAACCGCAGGCTGAGCACCTTTCTGAGTACTCTCTTGCTGCGCTTGAGCATAGGGTGATGGTTCTTTTGCAGTGCAGCCTGTCACTAATAGCAGTACGGACAGCACAAGCGGCGCGATCGCCCTGCGCCAGTTAAAAACAGTCATGCCATTCTCCTTGGTTGTGCGATGAATGAAGCTGGACATTACCAAGTCTAAAACTCGCTCGTCCATCCTGAATCGAAAGCCGTAAACCGACTCTGCTCTGCTTCAAGATTAGCGTGTTCCTTCCAGTCAGTTCCCGAAAGCAGATTTTCTTCAAACTTGTCAGAATGATGATCTAAGCGGCTGCGATCGAAAGGCGATCGAGCGTAAAAGCTTGAAATTCAGTCAGCCACTTAGATTGATTCTGGTGCGAGATTGTTGCGTGGCGCTGATTTGAGTCCGCTTTCCCAACGCGACACAAACAATGACACCTGTGGCAAAACCCAACGTTGTGATGGTTAAAGGCTCACCCAGAAAGATGGTTGATGCCAAGATCGTTAAAAATGGTTGAAGAAGCTGAATTTGTCCTACACGGGCAACGCCGCCCAAGGCAAGTCCTTGATACCAGGCAAAAAAGCCAAGGAACATGCTGAAGAAACTGAGATAAAGAAAACCTAGCGCCGCACCGGATGAAACTGCTGGGAAGGCTGGCGGGATGTGCTGCCACACAATGGGCAACAGCATTGGTGTCGCCAAGACGAGAGACCAACAGATCACTTGCCATGCGCCGAACGTGCGCGATAGAACTGCACCTTCTGCATACCCCAACCCCGCAGCGCCAACGGCTCCTAGCAAAGCCAGATCTGCCAACCGTACTGAGCCGCTACCTGACAACAGCGCGAAGACGATCACCAAGGCGCTCCCTAAACCAGCAAAGAGCCAAAACGGGACGGAAGGACGTTCACCTGCTCGCCAGACTCCGCACAAAGCCGTTGAAAGTGGCAATAGCCCTGTGATGACGGCTCCATAAGAAGCGGGTGCATCACGCATGGCGATCGCAGACAGCAACGGAAACCCAATAACAACGCCAGCAACGACGACACAAAATCTAGGCAGAAAGCTTAGCGGAGGGATCGGTTGACGCGTGGCGACTAGCAAAATTAGGGCTAACCCTGCGGCAACGATCGCCCGACCTAACCCAACAAAAACTGGGTCGAAGACCGAAACCGCAACGCGCGTCGCTGGTAACGTCAGGCTGAACACCAGTACACCTAAAAAGCCATAGACAAACCCCGTCAACTCGTCCTGAGACTGTGGACGCATACTCATTCTGCCTCTCACTTCAGCACCCACAAATTACTTGGGCAATATGCCCTAACCGACAAGCCGCATCACAAGCACTTATCGTCTTTTCGATCCCCGATAGATGCGCTCAGCTTGCTCTGGTGATAACCAAAACTCTGCTGCTAGCTCCTGAACACCAGGATCTTTAACATCATTACCCTGAGCACCATTCGGTTGCCCTTTTGGGACAGTCAGACTTTTGCCGTTGGGTGTAGTCTTGGGTAACTTCTGAAAGCGTTGCGGCAGCTCGCACGCGACGGGTGATGGAAATTTACCTGGTGTTTGCCCGGATGCTTCTTGATCTTCGCCAAAAATTTGGGGAAGGGATACGTACGTATGGTCATTCGCATCGTAGGCAAACACTTCGCCTGTTTCGATGTGATACACCCACCCGTAGATTTTCAGCCGACCCTGGTACAGCCGAGAATGAACGACCGGATAGGTCTGGAGGTTTTCAATCTGCGTCAGGACGTTTTCGGCGATCGTAATCTCCAGCAGCTCCTCGCCTTCATACTCCTCATAGTTTTCCTTGACCAGCCGACGCGTTGCTTCAGCGTGTCGCAACCAGTCGTAGACAAGCGGCATTTCTTCTTCCAGTTTGCCCAGTTGTAGCAGCCCCTTCATCGCGCCACAGTGAGAATGACCGCACACCACAATCTGCTCAATGCCGAGGGCGTGAATCGCATATTCAACGGTTGCACCTTCACCGCCATTGGTCGCACCAAAAGGTGGAATGATGTTGCCAGCATTGCGGATCACGAAGAGTTCACCGGGTGCCGCCTGAGTAATCAACGTGGGATCAATGCGGGAGTCTGAACAGGTAATGAATAGCACTCTCGGCTTTTGCTTATGAGACAACTGTTCAAACAGCTCCCGATGCGTCGAAAAGTAGGTCGCTCGAAATTCTCGTAACCCTCTGACTAATTTTTTCATGGCATGAGGCTCCACTCCTTTGGAGTCACTGGCTGCGATCGAGCCTGCGTCTGATTGATTGTCGCTCAAAGCACAACTCCTTGGGTGAAATAATCCTAACCCTTCAACGTCATTCAATGGCAGCAGGCAACTTGCTGGTGGATCGTGTTCATGCCTTGCCTGTTCAAAAGTCTAGCCTTTGTGACCACCATTGCCGCATGTGGCGTAAAACCTTGATAGGGTGTGAAAACAATTGCTTAAACTTAAGGCAATCATATTTAATTAACCACGTCGGAGCATGAAGAAGGAGCATTAGGTTAGTGGAACCTCATTCATGGGCTGAGCAGACGATCGCGCCCGCTGCTATAGATGGTCAAACCCTGTGTCCCTGGGATATAGGCATTGCTGTTGCAGAGCTACAAGAACTATTAGCCGCTCACGGCTTCTCCAAAGTAAGAATCGACGGCAACTTTGGCTACATTACCGAAGCAGCCGTCAAGGCTTTCCAGCGGCAACACGACCTACGCATTGATGGGTGTGTTGGACCTAAAACATGGGCAGCACTGAAAACATCCATTCAGCCTGGTGCTCGGCTGCTCAGGCAGGGGCGCACTGGGGCAGATGTGGCAGCATTGCAGGGATTATTGCGTGTAAATGGCTATGCGATCGATCGCAACGGCGTTTTTTGCTCCGCAACGCAGGACTGTGTGCATGACTTCCAGCAGCAGCACAAGCTGAAAGACGATGGCGTGGTCGATGCTGTCACCTGGGCGATTCTGCGGGGACGACCGCTTACCAAAACGCGTCAAACCCAACAGCGCTGGTTCTGGAATAATCGAAAATGGTGGTAGCGGGAGGTACGGATGCGGTTGGATGCTGGCTGTGAGCTGTTGTTTGAGGCGGGTGCGCCCACGCCACTCATTCTAATGCTGCGACCGTGCAGTGGTGCGGGTCAGTGGGTTGTGCGTGAGGAGTATGCACTAGACCCCAGTACTCCAGTGACTGAGTATACCGATAGCTACGGTAATTTGTGCCAACGGTTGGTTACGCCTCAAGGTGCTTTCCGAGTCTACACAACCGCCTGCGTGGAAACAGCCGACACGATCGACGTCGAACCAGATGCCCCTTATGTGCCAGTGCAAAATTTACCGGCAGATGTGCTGCAATTCTTGCTGCCCAGTCGCTACTGCGAAGCCGATCGCCTCGGCGAGTTGGCGAGTGAAATTGTCGGCGACAGTACCCCTGGCTACGCGCAAGTTGAGTCCATTCGCTGCTGGATTCAAACGCATGTCAAGTATCAATACGGCACCAGCGATGCCTCTACATCAGCCGTTGATACGGCTAAAACGCGCCTTGGTGTCTGTCGAGACTTTGCGCATTTGGGAATCGCTCTTTGCCGCAGCTTCAGCATCCCAGCACGCATGGTTGTCGGCTATTTGTATCAGCTTGATCCGATGGATCTGCACGCCTGGTTTGAAGCCTACGTGGGCGATCGCTGGTTCACCTTTGATGCGACCCAAGCGCAGCCACGTGGCAATCGCATTACGATCGCCTATGGACGCGATGCCACCGATGTCGCTTTAGCCACGCAGTACGGCCCACTGACGCTAAACGAAATGAAAGTTTGGGTAGAGGCAGCCCAGGTATCAATAACCTGAACTGTCTCTACGCCAGCTTGCTAAGCAGTCGCAACCCCGATCGGGCAGGCAACATTCGTTCCACCCAACCCGCAATAGCCACCTGGGTTTTTGGCAAGATACTGCTGGTGATACCCTTCCGCGTAATAGAACGCCGGTGCATCAAGAATTTCAGTCGTGATCTCACCGTAGCCTGAGGCTGTCAACGCTTGCTGGTAGGCAGCACGTGAAGCGTCTGCCAGTTTCCGCTGCACATCAGAGAAGACGTAGATCCCAGAGCGATACTGAGTGCCCGTGTCATTGCCCTGTTTCATGCCTTGCGTCGGATTATGACTTTCCCAAAAGACCTTGAGCAGCGTTTCGTAGCTAATCACGCTGGGGTCGAAGACGACCTGAACGACCTCGTTGTGCCCTGTCCTACCAGAACAAACTTCCTGATACGTTGGGTTGGGTGTAATCCCAGCCGCATAGCCGACAGCGGTGGTAAAAACGCCGTCTTGCTGCCAAAATTTGCGTTCTGCTCCCCAAAAGCAGCCTAAGCCCAAGACCGCTACCTCAAAACCGTTGGGATAAGGAGGCTTGAGCGGATTGCCATTAACAAAATGCTTGGCAGGCACCGGAAGCGATTCCGCCCGCCCTGGCAACGCGTCTTCGGGAGTCGGAAGGCTGAGCTTTTTGCCAAGTCCAAAGATTGCCATGAGTTTTAACTCCAATGTCTGATCAACAGCTTTACGTTCCTTTATGGTAGCTGGCTAAGATGAGAGCTGGCTGAATGAATGCTGATCACGACACGCAAGCACACGAGCGGCAGCGGGAATCAAGAGTAGCGGCTCGTAATCCCAGCTACCACACAACCATCCGCAGCGTTCTAAAGCGCGCTTGAGCTTGATGCGGTTAACGTCTCCAATGGGGATGCCGTTAGCTGTACGGCGTTGGCATTGGTTCCAAACGTTACTTCTTCAACAGCTCCAGGCTCTCCCAAACGTTTTGCTGCGCCGTTGTTCAGGCTAACCATCACTCCACCAGCGTTTCCAGCACGTAGAACCAATTGCTTGTTAGCTTCCCACTCGCGTTCAGTGCCTTCTGACAAAACGCCTTCATACTCGATCTTGCCATCCACGACAATGCGAACCCAGGATTGAGATGTCATGGTTAAGCCAACATGCACTGACTTTTGCGGGATGGGCGAGGCGGGAACAGCCTGCGCTGTGCGACCTGACGCTAGAGCATCGGGCAGTGTAGGGTTAGCAGGTCCGCTTGGTGGGGCTTCGCTAGCGGCTGGGTTGGGTTGCTTTGCTAACGGCATTGGCGGGGTCGAGGAACGGTTCAGCAGGTAAGACAGCCCGCTCACGGCGCTAATCACCAGCACCATGTAGAGCAAATAGAGATGTAATGGTCGCAGTTGCGCTTGCACGGTGCCACGCCAAGATGCTTTGGGAACCTTCAAGTCTGTCTGGGCAGGAAACGCATTGGCAAGCTCTACGCCATCCATGCCGATCGCATCAGCATAGCGACGGATGAACCCCTGAATATAAACTGGCTCTGGTAATTGCTCTGCGTTTCCAGTTTCGATCGCTGCCAGCAAGCGTACTGGAATCAACGTTTTGGTCGCTACCGTTTCCAACGAAATCCGCTGCTTTTGGCGAAACTGTTGCAAATGGTAGCCCAGCTCTTTAAGTCTTTCTGCCTGCTCCAGGTTGAGCTGAACCATTTGGTTAATCATCGGCTGTACTCCTCGCGCGCCACAGTCTCCCCTTCTGATAGTAGGTCAAGTTGAGCGTTCAAAAAACTGATCTCTAAATCTTTCAACAAGCGATATTGGCCGCTTGGCAACATCGGGGTGCCTGGAGCTTGAAGCTGAATGGAGCCGATCGCCGTACGGTGCAGTTGCAAGACAGGATGACCTAGCTGCTCTGCCACACGGCGAATTTGACGGTTTCTGCCCTCGGTCAAAATGACTTGCAACAGTGTTTGACGCTGTGGAGAACGTTTTAGAACAGTGACTTTAGTGGGCAATGTACGACGACCAGACAACATCAAGCCTTGCTGCCACTGCCGCAGAACCGACTCAGAAGGCTCACCCTCCACCCAGACCTCATACGTTTTGGGAATATGGTGCCGGGGATGCGTCAGATAAAAGGTCAAAGCGCC
>JACMKO010000315.1 GCA_014380065.1 Leptolyngbya sp. ES-bin-22
ACAGCTTCGTTACGAAATCATCTGTATCGACGACGGCTCAACGGATGGTTCCGATATTTTGCTCAAGCAAATGGCTCAAACGCGGAGTGACCTACGCGCTGTGCTTTTGCGCCGTAACTATGGTCAAACGGCAGCGATGGCAGCAGGCTTTAGCAGTGCGAGAGGGCGGGTTATCGTCACGCTGGATGGCGATTTACAAAACGATCCGGCTGATATTCCCATGCTCCTTGTGAAGTTAGAAGAAGGCTATGACCTCGTTAGCGGCTGGCGTAAAGACCGTCAGGATGCAGCGCTGACCCGACTACTCCCCTCAAAAATTGCTAACTGGCTGATTGGTCATGTGACTGGTGTAAAGCTGAAGGATTATGGCTGTTCGCTGAAGGCATATCGTGCGGAACTGATTGCCGATATGAACCTCTACGGCGAACTGCATCGATTTCTGCCTGCCCTTGCTTTTATTGAAGGAGCGCGCATTACCGAAATTCCAGTCCGTCATCACGCTCGTCGCTTTGGCAAGAGCAAGTACGGCTTAGACCGAACGTTTCGAGTCATTATGGATTTGCTGACCGTCTGGTTCATGCGTAAGTTTTTAACCAAGCCAATGCATGTGTTTGGGCTGTTTGGCGTAGGGTCGATCGCCATCGGTACTGTCATTGGCGCATACCTTACCGTACTGAAACTTGCCTATGGCGTTGACATTGGCAACCGTCCGCTTTTAATTCTGGCAGTGGTCTTAGTCTTAGCCGGTGTCCAACTTTTTAGCGTGGGGCTGTTAGCGGAGCTTTTAATGCGAACCTATCACGAATCGCAAGGACGACCGATCTACCGCATTCGCGAAACGATCGAACCTGATAGCGCCATCGATCGTTAAACCATCAAAAGCGAATTGATTCAAGCGTAGGAGCGATCGTTTCGTCCTTGTAAGCCTACTCATTTTCTCTGCTAGCTCATTTAGATCATTGTTGGTCGCCCTCCAATGCCGCTTACTCTTCAGGCAAAATCCACTGAGGTGGCTCCTCGCGCTTTTTGCGAATGGCGTTTTCTGCCATTTCCAGCATTTGGTCTAACGAGGTTTCGCTAATAAACTTAGTTGCTTTGGCTTTGTATTCCAGGTTTGGACATTTGTCACCCAAGACACAGCCGTTTACACAAGCTTCAGCACAGTTGATCGTCATTTTTAGCTCCGGTATCAAAATGAGATGTCGTTAAGCCACAACCACTGCGGCAAGGAAGATGAGCACCATAGCTCGCATTCCTACTGTACAAGCAGATATTTCTAATTTTATTTTACCTCTGTGGCTGTCAACCGTAATGGTGATGAGGTTGGAGAAGAACATCAAAGCCACCTGAGCGATCGAATCGTGCTAAGGAATCTGAACTGGCAAGGCTGTTGCCAACGTTGGAGCAGCCTTGACTCCAATGACGTAAATTTTTGCTAAAAACTTTCCTGATTCAGCCTGGTGAGCGTGACTAGGAAAGCATGAGTTTCTTGCAGCCCGATGACCGATCTTTCTTTGTTGGCAGCCGTTTTAGCAAAAGGTGCGCCTCAGCCGCCTGCTACAAGTCCGATGCCTACCGCTCCGTTAACAGCCTTCGATTGGGAAACAGCACGTCTCCGTCACGCGCATCCTTTGAGGGCAGTATCTCAAGACAAGGCGATTTTACAGCCAAATGTGCAGCCAGATTCCAGGCAAAATGCTATGGAGTCTTCTCAGCCGTCGGTTGCCTTGCCCTATTCTGGCAGCCAACTCTATTGGCAGCGCGTTGCCGCCCTTCGATCGGGCAGGCTTTACACTCGGTTGCCGATCGATAGTTTCCGTAAAGTCTGGCTACGGGCAACCCGCAATCCCACTGATGCACAATGGCGAACATTACTCGCTTTGGAGGCAAAAGCGGCGACTAGGGGGCAGGGTAACCGCCGTCTGTCGGTCATGGTAGGCGATTCGCTCAGCTTATGGTTTCCAAGCGATCGACTCCCTGCCGATCAGCTCTGGCTGAACCAATCACTTTCGGGAGAAACGACCCGCGCTATTCTCCATCGGTTGCCCGCTTTTGCAGGTGCCCGTCCCCAGGCAATCTACGTGATGGCTGGCGTGAATGACTTAAAGCAAGGCGCAACCGATAACGAAATCTTGTGGAATTTGCGTCAGATTGCACGTCGCCTGAAGCAAGCCCATCCACACGCACGTATCGTCTTACAATCCATTTTGCCCACCCGCACCGCGATCGTTCCTGGCAACCGGATCGGGTGGCTCAATCAACGACTCGCCGCGATCGCACAACAAGATGGTGTGAGCTTTCTGGATCTGTACGCTCAATTTACGGATGCAGACGGCAACTTGCGCCACGAGCTAAGTACTGATGGGTTGCATTTGAATGCAAACGGCTATGCGACTTGGCAAGCTGAGCTGGCACAAGCAAATACTTGGATCGCACGCGGCGGGTGAGAAGGCAGAGGACAGCAGCAGAGGGGATCACTCAATTTCATCCCCCTCCCCCTTGTTCAAGCTCAAACTGGATAGGGTACTTTACTCTAGTGGGGGGAGATAGCGGTTAGAGTTTAGCGGTGGGGCACCCTTGTGTTTACCATAGAGTGTTGGCATGGCTCAAGGAATGGAAACTAAGCTTAAATTGATGGTTGTCGATGATGAACCCGACAATCTGGATCTGCTGTATCGCACGTTTCGACGCGACTTTGAGGTGATTAAAGCTGAAAGCGCGATCGTAGCGCTGGAAATGCTTGAACAGCAGGGAGAAATGGCGATCATCATTTCAGACCAGCGGATGCCCGAAATGCTGGGAACAGAGTTTCTCAGCAAAACGGTTGAACACTACCCTGACACGATTCGGATTGTTCTCACGGGCTATACCGATGTCGAAGATTTGGTCGAAGCCATCAATGCGGGCAAGGTGTTCAAATACATCACCAAGCCCTGGCAGCCTGAGCAGCTTAAAAGTGTCATACAGCAAGCGGCTGAAACCTATCAGGTTTTAAAGCAGCACACCCACGAGTTGCGGCGGGCACTCCGGCGCGAATCGCTGTTTAACACGATGACCACGGCAATTCGTGAGTCGCTGAATTATGACAGTATGCTGCAAACCATTGCCGAGACCTTGGGGCAAACGTTTGTTGCCAGCCGTTGTGTCCTGCATCCTGTTGCAGACGATCGCCTGTTGCCAGAAGCACTCGTCTACCAGCGCGACAGCCAAGCACCTCAGGAAACACAAACTCCGGCACGTCAGGGTATTCTGAGCGATGTCACCGAAGATCCGCTCATTCAAACGGCGTTGCAAACGCGCCAAATTCAGATAGCACCCGTACTCTTAGAGAAGGGATTGCAGTTGGTTGTACCGCTGACCTACCAGCAAGAGTTTTTGGCGGTGCTGTCGCTGTATCGGGGGGCGATCGACGCACCCTGGTCGCCGGAAGATATTGAACTCATTCAAGGTGTCGCAGATCAGGCAGCACTCGCTCTGTCGCAGGCAAAGCTTTACCAGCGTACCCAAGAGCAGGCAGAGCAGATGCGAGCAGAACTTGCGGTTGCCCGCCAAATTCAAGGCAATCTGCTACGCCAAAGCCTGCCCGATTTGGACGGGATGAAAGTGCAGGCGTGCTGCTTTCCGGCGCGTGAAGTGGGCGGCGACTTTTTTGAGGTGTATGCCCATCCCCAAGGTGATATCTGGTTGGCAGTGGGTGATGTTTCTGGTAAAGGAGTGCCTGCCGCACTGTTTATGGCAAGCGCCATCTCTGTCC
The DNA here is from genome assembly GCA_014380065.1 of Leptolyngbya sp. ES-bin-22. GTDB lineage: Bacteria > Cyanobacteriota > Cyanobacteriia > Leptolyngbyales > Leptolyngbyaceae > Stenomitos. The sequence goes on from JACMKO010000315.1 coordinate 3,755, forward strand.
TGCGGCGGGAACTTTCCCAGGAATCACCGCCAGAACCGCATCTTGTCATGCAGAACTTAAACCGTAGCCTTTCCGAAGATCTGGTGAGCACTAACTGCTTTATCACTATGGTACTGGCACGTTATAGTCCGTCTACTCGGCAACTCGTTTACGCTAACGCTGGACATATCTACCCTTTAGTGTGGTCTAGTCGCAATGTTGCTGCCCAGCTTGCCGCTAAAGGATCATCGGCGGTGGAACCCCACTACTTAAAGGTGCGTGGCGTGCCGTTGGGCATTCTACCCATTTGGCAAGCGGCTTCCGGTCACATGGAGCTAAATCCAGGCGAGGTGATGCTTTTGACCAGTGACGGCATTACTGAAGCAACGGTTGCTACGGCTGGTAACGGTAACGGCGGCACTCCGCCAACGGTGACTGCCATGCTGCAACAGGCTGGCTTATGGCAAATGTTGATGCAGGAACATGCGCCTCTTGACCTGAGCCACTTACTCTCGCGGATTCGATCGCACAATACAATTCAAGAAGACGACCAAACCATACTTTCTCTGGAGGTTCTGTAGTTGATGAGAACTGAGCTGCATGTACCCAGTGACCTGAAGTTTTTGTCCATTGTTGAAAATTGGCTTCTGGGTAGCCTGGAAGTTGAACTCGGCAATCACGTCGATTGGACGCGGCAATCGAATCGGCTGCGGCTAGTTTTAGTGGAGGCATACTCTAACGTCGTCCGCCACGCGCACAAAGATCAGCCTGCTCTGCCTGTGCTTATTCGACTGGAACTACAAGAGCGCGATATTGCTCTCGAAATCTGGGATCACGGCACTGGCTACGATGTGACGACCTACATGGAACCGACTCCAGACCTCATGCAAGAAGGCGGCTACGGCTGGCTCATTTTGAATCGCCTGATGGATCGCGTCGAATATCAACTGCAAGTAGACGGGCAAAACTGCCTGAAAATGGAAGCCAGCCTACCAGAATCAACGCAACCTGCGGAAGTGGGAAAGGCTAAAGGCTGAATCCAAGTCGTTTTTGCATAGCCTCTGGATAGGCGTACAGACGGTAGAACGTCATCAAAACCTGGTCGCACTACCAATCGTTTACAACTGCACTCAGCTCTTTAAGGTTGAGCTGGTCGGCAGCAAAGGCACGGCGGAGCAGGTCTGCGGGAATAAACTCGTCGTATTTTTGGAGTTTGGGCACTTCCTCTTCGCCAAGCAACTCGTCCGCCTCAAGACGACGATCGCTCAAGGATTTAATTTCGTGATACAAGCTAACTGTGCTGCATTTGCCCATGTTGACAACCAAAAAGTAAGGCGATCGCCCGACCACGCCTTTGATCTTCAGCGCCTCTCGACAGTGCAACCGTAGAAAGCGTTCCAGGGTGCGAACGGCGATCGTACCTGCCCACGGCAAAAGGCAGCAGGCGTTGCCTTCAAGGGGTATGAGGCGATCGCGCTCTAGTCCTTCTTTCTTGGCTAAGTGACGAGCGGTAGCCAGACGTGCTTTGGCATCAGGCTGCAAGTACAGATAGTCCGTGTCTTCGAGTAGGGCTTGCCGCATCCGTTGGAGAACGCGGGTGTGAATATTGCCGCTGCTGCCCCGCCAGGAAACGGTGGACGTGCCGATCGCGGGCTTAACCTGAAGCACTTTGCGGCGGCTGTTGACTTCGGTGACTTCCCAAATACGTCCTGCCAGCGAGAGGCGATCGCCCACAGACGGCGGCACAACCACAGTACCGAGCGCAATACCGTCGCTCCAAACCGCGTATTCTTCGTTGTCAGGAAAGATCGCGTAGAACTTAAAGCTTTTCACAATGCGCTCTGCCGTCATCCCCACAATGAGTCCGTTTTCTTTAGTGCGCTGAATGTGGTCTAGCGCAATCAGGTGGCGTAGAACATGGCGAAAATCGTCCTGCGAGATGAATCGAAAGGGCGGCAGGGTCAGGACGCGCTGTGCCAGTGCAGCAGGAGACAATTCGCCTAGCGCCACCAGCGTACTCATGGTCTGCTGATACAGCAGGCTCAGTGGATAGTGTAAGGGAGCGATCGGCTCGATCCACTTCTCTTCTAAGTAAAGCTGGATGACTGCAATGCACTGGAGCAACTGCCAGGGAATGAGTTCAGGCAACGATTCACCGCCTGTGGGTTTGTCTTCGGCGCAGACAAAGCGCATGTCGGCAGGACTGCCCCGCCTGCCCGATCGCCCTAGCCGCTGCAAAAAGCTGGCAACGGATGGCGGCGCTTCAAGCTGAAGCACGCGATCGAGTTGACCCAGATCGATACCCATCTCAAACGTGACGGTGGCGGCAGTCACGGTGGGGCTAGTCGGGTCACGCATAGCGTTTTCGGCGGCTTCCCGCAGCGGTGCGGCAATGCTGCCGTGGTGAACGTGATACACGTCAGGGAAGCCCTTCGCCTGAGCAAGCTGCCGTAGCGAGGCAATAACGGTTTCCGTTTCAGAGCGTCCGTTGGCAAAAATCAGGCACTTGCGAGAATGGCTTTGGTCGAATAAATGGCGCTGGTAGGGGCTAAACGCTTCGTCTCGTGTATCGCCTCTTGCCCGCACGGTGAGGCTGGAGGTGTAGAAGTGCTCCAGTGACAGTTGAATGGTGCGCGGGGCGGCTGGCAGGTGAGGGGTGATCACAGGACGATCGGTGCCTGATCGCAGCCAGTCTTCTGCCATCGCGTAATCGCCCAGCGTTGCCGATAACCCGATGCGTCGTGGCTGATTATGGGTGATCTGAGCCAGCCTGGACAACTGACACAGAACTTGTGCGCCTCGATCAGAACCAATAAAGGCATGAATTTCATCAATGATGACAAAGCGCAACGCCCCAAACAGGCGATCGAGCTCCGTGTGTTTGTTGATGAGCAGGCTCTCTAGAGATTCGGGCGTGATTTGCAGAATGCCTTTGGGCTGCTTGAGCAAGCTGTTTTTACGGCTCTGCATCACATCGCCGTGCCATGCCCAAACGGGAATATCCGCTTGCTTAAGCAAAGCAGTGAGGCGATCGAACTGGTCATTAATCAACGCCTTGATCGGCCCAATATACATAGCCCCGATCGTGTGGGGCGGCTTGTCGTGCAGCAGGGTCAGCACGGGTAGAAATGCCGCTTCTGTTTTGCCCGAAGCGGTTCCGGCTGCGATTAACAGGTGGTCATCAGTGTCAAACAGCACGCGACAGGCTTCCACCTGCACCGGACGCAGATCTGCCCAACCCTGGCTGTAAATATATTCCTGAATAAAGGGTGCAAGACGGTGGTAGGGAGAGGTCATATCAATCGCTAAAAACTGCCTCTGAGACCGTTAGATTTGTGCTGTGAAACACATTGCCGAGGGTGCGATCGTACCGCTTTAAAACACTAAAAAGAGCGTCATCTTTACGGGTTTTGAAGTCCAACTTCCAACGCTTACATGCATCATCCAAAGTAGGTTTTACTAAACTTAGCATCCTCTTTAAGATAGACTTTATTGGTTTCGCAACTAGTTCAGCGCCAGTTTTAGAGTTCATACGTAGCAGGCATTTCGCCAGCAGGTTCAAAACGTTTGTCCAAACTGCCACGAGATGATTAAATTTTTTAGTGCCAATAAAATTTAGGGTGAGTGAGCGGTATACTCTAGATCAGTGTGAGCTTAGCAAGCAATAATCATTACTTGCTAAGCAACTGTTTCCAGGTCTTTAGGAGAGTTGAATTATGAACATTATTGCGTGGATTGTTCTAGGTTTGATTGCTGGTGCAATTGCAAAGGCGATCTACCCTGGTACTCAGGGCGGCGGCATCTTGGCAACATTGGTTTTGGGCGTGGTTGGTGCTTTTATTGGTGGCACGTTGTTTACCCTACTCACGACAGGCACGTTTGCTCTGGCTTCTCCAGTTTTCAGCATTGGTGGCATCGTTGTTGCCATTATTGGCGCGATCGTTGCGATCTTCCTGTGGGGCTTAATCACCCGTCGCGCTGCTTAGAACAATCACCCCTGGTAGAGACAACGCGTTTAATCGTCAGCCTTTGGCTTTAAAGTCAAAGGCTGAATTGGAATGTGCTGTCTCCACCACTGGCAGCGATCGTTTAGACCGTGAATTCAGCAAACTCACTGGTTTCATCGATCGAGGTATCAACGTGTACTTTCGCTGCTTGAAACGTCGAGCGTTGCATCACTTGGCTGAGGGTCATTTTGGGATTTTGTTGCAAAACGCTCAACACACCCATAAAGTCACGCACAACTTCGCCAGGTGTAAGTAAGCTTTCTGCTCCAACTCGACTGGTCACAGCGCCTAAAAAGTCTTGAAGCTCTCGTTCCGTAAGGCGTGGCTTCGTGTTGTGATGAGCCGCATGAATTTCTGACAGGCGCTCCAGTAGACCCAAAATATCTTCTTTGCTTAGCGGTTCTAACCAAATGGCAGGTCCAGACACATCCTCAGCGCCAACCTGGGCAAAGCGGCTTTTGGCGGTGCGACGCTGCCACGCTGGATCGCTATAAAGCCCTCGACGCGGATCTTCCAGCAGTTGAGGCGTACCGCCAATCACGGTGCCCAAAGACCCAACTCTGCCCTGCATCGCATCGTTGAACATTGCCAGCAGCTTATCGTAATTATTCTGGCGGGCGATCGTAGTGTTGATTTTGTAAAGATGAATTGCCTCATCCAGCACGATCAGCAAGCCCTTATAGCCAATATCCGCCACGAAACGGGCAAAGAGCTTGATGTAGTCATACCAAGTTTCATCGTCAATAATCACACGCACACCCAATGCTGCCCGCGCCTCCGTTTTGGTTGCAAATTCACCGCGTAACCAGCGGAGCGCAGCTATTTTCTTGCTCTCATCATCGGTGCGGTAGCCAGACCAATAGGCAATGATGACGTTGGCAAACTCAAACCCGTTGACCAGATCGGCAACATCGTTAACCACTTCGCGAATTTTGGCTTCGACTTGACCATCAAAGCCGTCATCGTTGGGCTTTTTGCCCGTTTCCTGGGCAACCTGAGTTTGGATAGCCGCGATCCAGCGCTCCAGGATAATCGTGAGCGCACCGCCATCAGGACGGCTCTTCGTCGCCAGGTTGTGCATCAGCTCGCGGTAGGTGGCAACGCCAGAACCATTGGTACCCGCTAAACGGCGCTCTGGTGTGAGATCAGCATCGGCAACGACAAAGCCTTGTTCCATTGCATGGTTGCGGAGCAATTGCAACGTGAAGCTTTTGCCTGCTCCATAGCGGCCCACGACAAACCGAAAAGCGGCTCCACCAGCCGCAACGTTGTCCAGGTCTTCCAGAAGGGCTAGCACTTCCCGTTCGCGCCCCACGGCGATGTGTTCCAGACCGACACGCGGCACAACGCCCGCACTGAGGGCATTGATGAGCGCAGTCGAGATTCGTTTGGAAAGTTTGGGAGGTGACATAGGTGCTTCTTGGTTCACTCGTACCAGGTTCATCTGTACCAGGGCGATCGCTTATTCATCATAGTAAGACCTGGAAGGGGATACTCCGCGCCTAGCCGCAGGATTCGTCAGGTTAGTGCCCCTAAAGATGGAAGAACACGACAAGAATCCACACGGTAATTTCACGGAACCTTGTACTTGCTTTTACTAAGAGTTTGCTAGCGTAGGGCTAGTAGAGAGTTCTGCAACGGTTGTTCGCTTCAAACGCATCAATTGAGCGACTCACACTAGCAACCAATGCAGCACAACCGGAGAGAACAGCCTGCTGATCGTCTGTTGATTCTCACCCCATGCACAAGCCCTCCTGCTATGACGTTGTTTCGGAAGTTCCACTGCTTGCGATCGCTATGGGTTGCTAAAGGATAGCTATGCATCAGCACTCAAATGAATTGGGATGGAATAGTACACAGATAGCATCACTCACGACGGCAATCAGCAGTACGATGGCGGAGAACGCTGTTGCCTGGACGACTCCCGCTCTATTAGATCTCCCAGAGTCATCAGCCCTAGAGTCAGAAGCGTCGAACGTAACGGTGCAGCAGTTGGCGGCAGAGCTGCAACGTGAGCGCTGCCTCAATCGACTGGGACAACGACTGAATGCCTGTGTTCTGGAAGCTCTTACAGTAGCGAACGATCGTGACATCTGCCATGCTCCCAGGCAACTAGCGCAAGTTTTGGTGGACGAATTAAGTATAGGTTTGGTGCAAAGCTGCGCTGTCGTGTTGCAAGGTGCTGCTGCTGCCAGCAATCGCGTTGAACCGACACAAGCGCTGGAAAACTGCTTCACGGTTTGCGCGATCGCGTCAGGACATACCAAGGCGGCACCAGGCTCTGCTTGTCTCCCTGCAACGCTTGCTCTGATGCCGTTTTTACTGGGGCAGTCATTGAGCGATCGCGAGCTTCAGCACTGGCAAGCCCAATTTCCTGCCTGTGGTTGGCAGATCCACAACGGTCAGGCTGTTTTGGGCTGGCTCCTGCTGGCTCCGGTTCCGGCTGATTTTCAGACAGAAAGGCTAGGCGAACTAGAACGATTTACAGCGTCTCTCAACACTCACCTAATTGAGCAAAGCCTCGATCGGTATCGCTCTGCCCTACATCAAGTGGAGCTTGTTCAAGCGCAAGCACAGCAACGCCAAGCATTAGCCGCCTGCAACCAGGAACTAACCCAAGCGAATCGGCTTAAAAGCGAGTTTTTGGCAAACACGAGTCATGAGGTTCGCACGCCGCTCAGCTCGATTCTGGGCTTCACCCATTTGATGCGCGAACAGGGTTTTAGCCCCAGCAGCCTGAAACACCAGGAATATCTCAACATTATTTTGAGCAGTGGTCAGCATTTGCTGGCGCTGATTAACGACATTTTGGATCTCTCAAAAATTGAGGCAAATCAGCTTGATCTGCACTGGGAAACCGTGGCGGTCAAAGCGGTCTGTCAAACCGCGATCACCCTGGTACGAGAGAAAGCAAACGATAAGGGACTTGCACTCAGGTTGGAGATTGCGCCCCAGGTCGAAACCCTCGTTGCCGATCCGCTACGGCTGAAGCAGATGCTGTTCAATCTACTGTCGAATGCCCTCAAGTTTACGCGCCAGGGCAGTGTGGGGCTACAGGTGACCGCCGCCGATGATGCGATCCGCTTCGCCGTCTGGGATACAGGTACAGGTATTGCGGAAGACCAGCAACAACTGCTCTTCCGCCCTTACTCGCAGATTGCAAATACTGCGGCTGGACGGGATGAGGGTACTGGTTTAGGACTGGCGCTCACACAGAAACTAGCAGAGCTGCACGGGGGGAGGGTTGAGATTAGATCTCAGCTTGGTCAGGGTTCGCGCTTTACGATCGTGCTGCCCCTGATGCCTACAACCGGAAACGACCATGAGACCGAGTCGGCTGATCCAGTGCAAGCAACATTACTGCTGCATCCAACCCCTCCTCACGACAAGCAGCTACGTGCCTCTGATGCCCTTGTCATACATGATGCTGATGCCAGCTCAGCCCATCAACAGACTCATCCACACTCCGTCATCCCAAGGCGATCGAACCACCTTTTATTGGTAGAAGACAACGCCTACAACGCCAAGTTGATGCTGACGTATCTGAGCAAGTTGGGCTACGAACTGACGTGGGTAAAAGATGGCACCGAGATGCGGCAGGCGCTTACCCGGTCACTGCCAGCTTTAATTCTGATGGACATTCATTTACCCGGCGAAGATGGGTTGGCGCTGATCCATCAGCTTAAACTGGACGATCGCTATCGAGCCATCCCGATCGTTGCGCAAACGGCAATGGCAATGGCAGGCGATCGCGATCTCTGTATGGAAGCCGGAACCGTCGGCTACATTTCTAAACCCATTGATTTGACTGCTCTAGCGCAGTTGATCGGTCAGTACGTCAAGGGCTTGAAGCATTCAGGCAACTCAAATTAGCTTCGGCTAGGCTCTAACCCATAGCCGTCGAAAACGGGGTTCCGACAAAAGACGGCGGTACGATCGTGCCATTCAACGTGATCCACTGCTGCAAGAGCGGGCGTTGAGCAGACAGGTGCAGGCAGAAGCTGAAATGAGGGTACAAGAACAAAGGCGGCAAGCATGGTGTAGCAAAGCGTCCGCATAGTTGGAGTCAAAATGCCCTATTGGTCTAAATCAGCCGCTATCACACTGTTAGAAACGCTAAGGTAGTGGGGGAGGGATTTCCCTCTGAACGGTAGCTGGGGGCACTTTAGACATGCTGATCGATACGCTGGACAACCTAAAAACGTTGTTTGCCGACATGGAGCAAGCACTGATTGCTTACTCTGGTGGCATTGACAGTACGCTGGTGGCAAAAATTGCCTATGACGTGTTGGGCGATCGTGCTCTTGCCATTACTGCCGTTTCACCATCTCTCTTGCCAGAAGATTTAGAGGATGCCCGTGTGCAAGCGGCTGAAATTGGCATTGTCCACGAACTGGTGCAAACGCACGAAATGGACAATCCCAACTACACGTCAAATCCAGCTAACCGCTGCTACTTCTGCAAAAGTGAACTGCACGATACGCTGAAACCGCTGGCATTAGGGCGGGGCTATCCTTATGTGGTGGACGGCGTGAATGCGGATGATCTGTCCGACTACCGACCCGGCATTCAGGCAGCGAAAGAACGGGGTGCTCGATCGCCCCTTGCAGAACTTGGCATCACTAAAGTTGAAATACGCGAACTTGCAAGACATCTAGGGCTTGCCTGCTGGGATAAACCTGCCCAACCGTGCCTCAGTTCACGGTTCCCGTATGGTGAGGAGATCACGATCGCCAAACTACAGCGCGTGGGTCGAGCCGAAGCCTCGCTGCGACGGATGGGCTTGCGAACCTTTCGGGTGCGATCGGAGGGTGATACCGCGCGCGTTGAGCTGCCTGCCGAACAGCTTAAAGAATTCGTGTTAACCACAGATCTTCCAACCTTAGTCACCACCTTTCAATCCTTCGGTTTTCTCTACGTCACGCTGGATTTAGAGGGCTTCCGGAGTGGTAAGTTAAATCAAGTGCTTCAGTTGGCTACAGGTAACACATAACGAGATTGGGGAACGATGACGCGATCGCCTGCACTAAACCAAAATATTATCTACCCCGACAGCGATGGGCAACCCATGTCTGACAATACCAAGCAATTTAATTGGATTGTCTCTATCAAGCTGGGCTGCGAAGCGTTGTTCAAAGATGATCCCCAGGTTTTTGTTGCAGGCGATTTGCTCTGGTATCCCGTTGAGGGCGATAATACCATCCGGGCGGCTCCCGATACGATGGTGGTCTTTGGTCGTCCGAAGGGCGACAGGGGGTCTTACCAGCAGTGGAAAGAGGACAACATCGCACCTCAAGTGGCGTTTGAAGTGCTTTCCCCCGGCAATACGCTCGTTGGCATGGCAAAGAAGTTCCGCTTCTACGAGCGCTATGGCATCGAGGAATATTATCTTTACGATCCTGACAAAGGCGATTTCAGCGGTTGGTTACGTTCTGGAGCTTTTCTAGAGGTGATCGAAACCCCGATCGGCTGGGTTAGTCCTCGCCTGAAGGTTCGGTTTGAGTTAGTGGATGGCGAACTAGAACTCTATCGCCCCGATGGAGAGAAGTTTTCGACCTATCTAGAATTGATAGAACAGAATCAGCAGGCTCAGCAGCAATTAGAACAATCGCAACAGCAGTTAGAACAATCGCAACAGCAGTTAGAACAGGAACGGCAACGATCGGGAAAACTAGCTGCCAAACTGAAAGAACTGGGCATCAACTCAGAGGAATTGTAACCATTCGTTATGTCCAGTGGGCTTACCCAGGTAGTTCAACTTTCGGGTTAATTCAGCCCTTTGAGACAAAGTTTCTGTACTTCAGTGACTTAGAAGGCGATCGTTTGCCGCGATTTAGAGCCGCGATTTATAAGTGGTGGAGTGCAACACTTCCGGTTCTGTACTGCTGCTGAGTAAGCGCATGGTATTCACCTGGACACCACTTTCAACGTTTTCCCGCTGAAAGTCGATCGCATATTCAGGTATAGGCTGAGGCGCACAGAGCATGGCACAAAGCTCTCGATCGCCCAGCTCAAAGCGCAGGCAAATAGGCACAGCAAGCGTCTGCCCAAACCGGAAATCTTTGTAGCCATAAACAACGGTGGCATCGGCACCAAGCGGCGCGAAACGGGTCGCATCGGTGTAAATATCTTGCGAATGGGGATGACGCTCCAGCACCTTAAGTCCAGCTTTTAAACTTAAAACATACAGCAGCCCAGAAAGTTGGCAAAGCCCGCCCCCAATGTCTGCTTTGAGTTGATTTTGCATAAGCGTGCGTCCTTCTAAATAGCCTTTTGCCTGAATTGGCTCACCAATTAAGTGCCAGAAGGAAAAAATGGCTCCAGGCAGGATGGCAATATTTTGAAGGCGTTGAATTGCTAGTGCTAAATTGTGTTTCTTATTTTCGGAAAGGGTTGTGGCGGGGATGGGTTGGACGATCGCAATCTGTGGGGTGAATAGCTGCTGTTGGCTGTCATCCAAGGGGCGAAAAGCCACAAACTTAGAATGCTGCCCTGTAAACACATCTGCGGTTAATCGTTGCATGACTTTGTACCGCTTTCGCCAAGGCGGTGGAATGAACTGTTTCATAACGTCGCGTTTTAAGGTAATACGTTCTCTCCAATACAGTCTGGCGAACGTTCATGCCGCAGCACAAGCGGTGCTTTGTCCGATCGTGTTTAACAAACGGACAAGAGGGCGTTCGTGCCAAAGGAATCGCACCAAAGTAATCGCAGCCGCAGTTTAGGCTGGTGGCAGGAAAAGGGCGATCGCAAACACAACGCTCGCCACTAAACTTAACCCTGCCAGTAACCCTGCGGGCATGAACTTGCCTGTCGCCCGCAAGCGGAGGGCAAAGACAATCAGCAAGGCTAAGGCAATGATCGTTGCCAGTACTAGCCCGATCGCCGGATTTTGAAGGCTGATGTACCAGGCGATCGCGAGTGCAATCCCGCTTCCCAAACCTGAGATCAGCGATTGGTTGCTTTTGGCTTTGACGTAGCCAATAACGCCGCCGATCGCCACAAGCAGTGCATAGACTAAAATGAGCCAGATCATAGTTGCCAAAGGTGCGCCTCCTTTTTCCCAACGTTTCACACCCTACACCCTATTCTGGTCGTTAGCGTCCTATCGTTATAATGCTTCTCACACAGACCATTCCCGTTCTGGATTTGCGTGACTTTCATACGGACGATCGTCGCCAGACTTTTATCAGTCAACTGGGTAGAGCGCTCGAAGACATCGGTTTTTTTGCCATCGCGCATCACAGCGTTGATGCCGAACTCATTCAAGCTGCCTATGAGGCGACGCAAGCCTTTTTTACACTGCCAGAGTCAGCAAAGCGTCAGTATGAAGATCTCACCTTGCACGGGCAGCGTGGTTTTACAGCCTTTGGGCGCGAACATGCCAAAGATCATCCCGTTCCCGATCTGAAGGAATTCTGGCATGTGGGTCGATCGCTACCACCAGACTATCCCCTAGCGGCTCATTATCCAGCCAACCTTTCGCCCATTGAAGTACCGCAGTTTGCCACTGTGATGAACCAGCTTTACGCGCAACTGGATGCCTGTGCAGCAGAGCTACTCAAAGCTTGTGCCCTTTACCTGGGCGAACCAGAGACGCTGCTGAGTGACATGATGCGAGACAGCGATACCATTCTTCGTGTGATTCACTACCCACCGATCGCCCCAGATGTGCATCCCGCCAGCCTCCGAGCAGCAGCGCATGAAGACATTAACTTGATTACGCTCCTATGCGAAGCCACAGATAAGGGGTTGGAGTTATTGCAACGCGATGGCACCTGGCGATCGATTCGAGCACTACCAGGGCAAATCATTGTGGATAGTGGCGACATGCTGCAACAACTCACTAACGGGCTGCTCAAAAGCACTACCCACCGCGTTGTGAACCCGGCTGACAGTCGCGATCGCCGCTTTTCAATGCCGTTTTTTGCTCATCCACGCCCTGAAGTAGACCTCACGCCCCTTCCAAACTGCATCGCCAAAACTGGCAAGCAAGCGTTCCCCAGCATTACCGCCGGAGCGTATCTGCAACAACGCTTACGAGAGATTGGTTTAGCTGAGTGATGAAGGCAAAAGGCAAAAGGTAGAAGGCAAAAGTAGGGAGTAGAGAACCAACTCAAACCTCATCCCTGATCCTTCATCCCTGATCCTTCATCCCTGATCCTTCATCCCTGATCCTTCATCCCTGA
>JACMKO010000028.1 GCA_014380065.1 Leptolyngbya sp. ES-bin-22
ACTTTGAGGCAACCGTTGGTGTTGGGGCAAACCCTAAGCAAGCCGCAAACTGGATTATGGGTGATATGAGTGCCTACCTTAATAGCAACAACAGCCTGAGCATTACCAATCTCCCGCTCAAACCCGCTGACCTGGCAGAACTCATTGGCTTAATTGACAGCGGTACCATCAGCAATAAGATTGCCAAAGATATCCTGCCAGAGCTGTTAACCCAAGGTGGATCGCCTAAAGCACTCATTGAACGTAAGGGGTTGATCCAGATTTCCGATACGGGTGCCATTGAAGCGGCGATCGAGGCAGTCATCGCCGCCCACCCTAAAGAACTAGAAATGTATCGCAGCGGCAAAACCAAGATGCTGGGCTTCTTTGTGGGGCAAGTGATGAAGCAAACAGGCGGTCGAGCTGACCCCAAACTCACCAATCAACTGCTCGCCAAACAACTGAACGGTTAAAGCTTGAGTTAAGTTTGAAGCGGCAAGCAACAACTCTTCGTCAAAAAAACATAAATGAGGGGTGACACCCCCCACCCCATCAATGGCATAATGTGTGTAGTAGATGCACCCTGATGATAAGGGGGAGACGCTTTGGCGACTCTCCCTTTTTTTTAACGACGTTTCAAGCCGTAGTGATAGCCATCACTGCACCCAGCTCTATTTCGTGACGAATGTAAAAGAACGTAATTACCCAGATTGGCTGGATAGAGGTCATTGATGCGAACACTTCGCCGTCACAAGTTTGGCACCCTGCTTGGGCTGTCTGCTACGTGTCTTTCGCTGGTGCTCCTGCAAAGCGATCGCAGCGCAACTCAGATCCCGAATGCAAACCAGAACACTGTTGCGCCTTCAAAGTTGGTTGCAGCCCTCAAAGATCCTGATCCGCAGGTGCGATTCCAGGCGGCTGCAACGCTCTATAAAATAGATAGTCAGAGAGAAGCGGCTACGGCTGTGATGATTGCTGCTCTCAAAGATCCCAATCCTAAAGTTCGGGCGGAAGCTGCCAACGCGATCGCGGCGTTAGATCCAAAGGCACAAGCCGCGATTCCAGCACTGCTTGTTGCCTTGAAAGATCCGGAATCCCAGGTTCGTTACAACGCAGCCCAGGCATTGAGATTTATGGGGGCAGCCGCCAAGGTTGCTATTCCTGACCTCATTAAAGCTTTAAGCGACGTAGAAGCCGATGGTTCTTATTTTATGGTCAATGGAGCGGTGGATGCCTTGATTGACATTTGTTTAGCGTCAAAGGTTGTTCCTCCCGCGCTAATTGCAACGCTAAGACAGCGCAATCCTCCGGCTAAACTGCGGGGCACCTTTGTCTTAAGTGAGCTAGGGGCACTCGCCAGGGTCGCCACGCCAGAACTAACAATGGTCTTACGGGATTCTAATCCATTTGTGCGACTCCACGCTGTCATTGCACTAGGGAAAATTGGCAAGCCAGCGAAAGCGGCAACGCCAGCCCTAACCAAACTTCTTAAAGACCGCTACGAAAGTGTGCGGGTAGTGGCAGCCTCCGCCCTGTGGGACGTTGGCGTTAAGCCAGCCGTCGTGCTGCCAACCTTGATTGCCGGGGTTAAAGCTCGATATGGTGACAAACCGCTTAATCCACAAGAGGCTGTAACGACTCGACACAGAGCGGTTTCTACCCTGGAAGACATGGGCGCTGCGGCAAAACCAGCGATTCCAGTGTTAACGGCTGCCTTGAAGGATCAAGATGAAGGGGTGCGATTGGCGGCTGAACGAGCACTGACAAAAATAAAGGGAGCGCAAGATGGCGATATTTCGTTGTTGCTGATCGCCCTGAAGTCTCCAAATTCACGCGAACAGGCGATCTCTGATCTGGCAGGGTTGGGGGCTAAGGCAAAGCTAGCCGTGCCGATGTTGCTGACAATCTTAAAGCAAGACGAAAATTACCGCATTCGCCGGATTGTGCCCTTTGCTTTAGTTGCCATTAGCCCCAACGACAAAGCAGTCATTGCTGCCTTAATTGCCGCGTTTAAGGAGCGAGATGATGAGGTACGGGCTTCTGCTGCGTTCGCCTTGGGAGAGATTGGACCCGCCGCACAAGCCGCCGTACCCGCTTTAGTTGCAGCCTTGAAAGCTCGTCCAACCGCCAGCCCTCCGACTTGGGATTCTGTCCCAGCGGCGTTTGCATTGGTTCAAATTGGGGCAGCGCAAGATGTCGCAGTGCCCGTTTTGGCAGCAGTATTCAAGGATGGCACCTGCAATCTCCTCTATGGATATTGTACCGAAGCTGCTAAAGCCTTGAGAAAAGCGGGCAGTGACACTAAATTGGCAAGTTCAGCCCTCGTTAAACTATTGAGTAAGGTTGAACCCTATAGCCAGGTTGGCATTGCTCTGACCCTCTTAGCACTGAGTTCAGAGACTGAGGCAGCAACAACGGCGCTGATTGCAGTTGCTAACAGCACTGAGCGATCGCCAGTTAGTTCAAGTGACAAACAAGCTGATTGGAGTGGGAGCGATCGCCGCTACCTTGCTCATCGGATGGCAGGGATGGCAGAGGGCATACAGAAAAATCCCTATCGCTTATCGGCGGCAGAAATGGCAATGACGGTCGCTAGACTGGAGCAAGTGTTGCAAGTGCTAGAAACGCCGAAGGAACCGAAAGTCTCGGAAGCAACTTTAGAGCGCATTCGGCGATCGCTGAGTGTCCTCAAAGCTCAGAAAAACCTGTGAGCGCCTAACGCTGAGTCCTTGAAGCCGCGATCGTGATCTGTCCTGTCTCATCGCTAACGACAGAATGATCCGCGCCCCTGATATAATCGCCTGTCAAGCAGTGATTACAGTGGAGGCAGGCATGGCGGACTGGCAGGAAATTCCTGGAAGCATTACGGCTCCTAAAGGCTATCGAGCAGCGGGGATTACGGCAGGACTCAAACCATCGGGCTTGCCTGACCTGACGTTAATTATCTCAGACGTGGAGGCGATCGCGGCAGGCGTTTTCACAACCAGTCAGGTGCGGGCAGCGTGCGTTGATTACTGCCGAGAGCGCCTTCAGACAAAAGCCAGCGCCCGTGCGATTCTCTGCAACGCTGGTCAGGCAAATGCTGCCACAGGTGCGCTGGGGTTACAGGATGCCCTCGAAAGCGCCAAAGCCCTGAGCGAAGCACTCGGCGTGCCATCAGAGTTGATTTTGCTTGCCTCCACAGGCGTGATTGGTCAGCGCATCAAACTGGATGCCTTAAAAGCCGCGTTGCCCCAACTGGTTGCCAGCCTTTCAGAGGCGGGCGCGGAGAGTGCAGCCAAGGCGATTACAACGACAGATCTGGTGACGAAGACGATCGCCTTAGAAACGACCCTGGACGATCGTCCCGTCCGCATTGGTGGCATTGCCAAAGGGTCTGGCATGATCCATCCCAACATGGCAACCATGCTGGCGTTTGTAACCTGCGATGCGGCAGTGTCTCCCCAACTCTGGCAGCAAATGCTCAGTCGGGCAGCAGACCGCAGCTTTAACCAAATTACGGTGGATGGCGATACCAGCACGAATGATTCGCTGATTGCACTGGCAAACGGGCAGTCGCGCACCCCTGCGATTACGGAAGTAGGAGCCGAAGCCGATCAGTTAGAAGCAATGCTCACAGAGGTCTGCATTTACCTGGCGAAGGCGATCGCGCGGGATGGTGAAGGCGCAACCTGTCTCGTCGAAGTCCAGGTGTCCGGCACCAATGATGACGCAGAAGCACGACAACTTGCTCGCACGATCGCCGGATCATCACTCGTCAAAGCTGCCATCTTTGGGCGCGACCCGAACTGGGGCAGAATTGCGGGAGCCGCCGGACGCGCTGGCGTGTTGTTCAACCAGGACGATTTGCAAATTCAACTCGGCGACTTCCTGATGATGCAGAACGGTCAACCGCAACCGTTCGATCGCGCTGCTGCCAGCAACTACTTACGACAGGCAGCACTCGGCGAATATTTGAAAGACGATACGGTGGCGATCGCCGTCAACGTTGGCAACGGTTCCGGCTTTGGCACAGCTTGGGGCTGCGACCTCAGCTACGACTACGTCAAAATCAACGCAGAGTACACGACTTAGAATGACCGTATCAGCGCGGCATAACACCCCCCATGCACCCGATCGCCGAGAGCTTATCTGCTAGGCTTCGAGATTCTCTGCGGTCGGTGATTGGGAACGTTCGTAGACATAATTCAACGTAGAATGCCCTGAGCGCAGTGATAACACATCGATCTCACCAGCAGCAGGGGTGGTGCAATCGACGCGAATGCTGCCAACGCCGACAAAACCTTAACAAAACCTTTGTAGCCGATTAACGACTGCTTGGTAATGTTCTTTTCATTACCTGTAAATATCTCTAACACGGTCATGAATTGGTATAACTCCTCGCATTTGCTATCGGCAGGGTTCAAACGGCGTGATGTTCTACGTGGTGCTGGTGTCTTAGCGGGTTTGGCGATCGCCAGCCAGTTTTCGCGCCGCGTCATTGCTCAACCAGCGTTTTCAGGCTATCCCTTTGCACTGGGTGTCGCCTCTGGTGACCCACTGCCCAACGGTGTCGTGTTATGGACGCGGCTGGCACCTGATCCGCTCAATGGCGGGGGGATGCCGGGATACAACGTGCCGGTGCAATGGCAAATTGCTACTGATGAAAATATGCGGCGGATTGTTAAATCGGGCACTGAGGTTGCGATTCCGGAATTTGCACATTCAGTGCATGTCGATGTGCGTGGACTGCAACCAGGACGGCATTACTGGTATCAATTTAAGGCGGGTAACGAAGTCAGCCCGATCGGTCGCACTCGCACTGCCCCAGCCCGTAATCAGAAGCTAGAGCACCTCCGCTTTGCGCTGGTTAACTGTCAGGACTGGCAAAACGGCTACTACACCGCGTACAAACACGTAGCAGAAGAAGATCTCGATCTAGTCGTGCATGTGGGTGACTACATCTACGAGTACGGACCACAGCCCGGTGGACCCCGCCAGCATAACAGTCCTGAGATTTTCTCCCTTGAGGACTACCGCAACCGCCACGCGCTGTACAAAACCGATGCTAATCTTCAAGCGGCTCATGCGGCGTTCCCCTGGGTCGTGACGTGGGATGACCACGAGGTAGAAAACAACTACGCCAGTGGTGTCTCAGAAATTGATGATGAACCCGATCAAGATCCTGCCGTGTTCTTGCTGCGGCGTGCGGCGGCGTATCAGGCATACTACGAGCATATGCCACTGCGTCAGTCGTCCTTGCCAAACGGTGCTGATCTCCGGCTATATCGGCGATTCACCTATGGCGATCTGGCTCAGTTCAACGTGTTAGATACGCGCCAATACCGATCGGATCAACCCTGTGATGATGGTCTCAAGCCCCTTTGTGACGCAGCGATCGACCCCACTGCCACACTGACTGGCAAAGCACAAGAGCGCTGGTTGTTTCAAGGCTTGCGGCAATCGCCCGCCCAGTGGAATATCCTTGCCCAACAGGTCATGTTTTCGCAGTTTGACTTTGATCCTAGTCCAGCGTCGCAGGTCTTCAATGTGGATCAATGGGATGGCTATGTCGCAGCGCGCGATCGTATCCTGGCGTTTCTGGAGCAGCAGAAGACTTCAAACCCGATCGTCCTGGCGGGTGACATTCACTCCAGTTGGGTACACGACATTAAGCGCGACTTCAACAAGCCAGAGTCGCAGACGTTGGGCACCGAGTTTGTGGCAACCTCCATTACCTCAGATTTCCCGACTCAGTTTATTGCTCCAGTCACCCTGGCGCTTTCCGACAATCCGCACACAAAGTTCTTTAACGGTGCGTTGCGGGGCTACGTGCGCTGCGATCTGAATCGCAAGCGCTGGCAAAGTGACTACCGCGTCGTCTCGACCATTACCGAACCCGAAGCAACGATTAGCACGCTCGCATCGTTTGTTGTGGAAGATGGTAAACCAGGCGCTCAACGCGCTTAACGAGGCTAAAGCGCTCTAGAGCAAGATGAAAGCAGCACCTTTGAGCTTTCGTCTTGCTCTACAGCATGGCTAGCCGTCTCGGCTAGCCCACATCACTTCAGTCATACCAATTTGAATTGAAAAGGCGACACATCTTGTAGGGGCAAGGCATTGCCTTGCCCCTACCCAGCGATTGGATCTGTAGCCGTCATGCTTTAAATTGGTCTCACAAGTCTTCGCTCAGCTTAGCCCGACTGCATCGCTTTCACTAAGCGCGCCAAAGCGTATTTCAACTGTGCACCAGGGTCGATCGCTTGCCAACCGCTTGCTGTCCGCTGCCGTAGTTCAAAATGCAAATGCGGACCCGTCGATAAGCCAGTACTGCCAACTCGCCCAATCACGGTGCCTTTTTCCACCCATTGCCCCGGTTTGACAAAAACCTGCGAAAGATGTCCGTAGAGCGTTTCTCGTGTGTCGTTTTGATGAGACAGAATGATTGCGAGTCCGTAGCCGTTCAGCCAATCCGAAAGGGCAACCTTACCATCTGCCGCCGCTAAAACGGGTGTACCCATTGGCGCACCCAGGTCAGTGCCGCTGTGAAAGCGACGATCGCCCCTGATGGGATGTACCCGCCAGCCAAAGCCAGACGTAATCGGTGCAGGTACCGCTAAGGGAAAGATGAAGCTCAGCCCGCTCCATAGTTCAGCGTTAGAACGATTGCCTGTTGCGTAAGCTGCCCAGCTTTGCCCGTTGAACTCAGGCGTGTTACCGTCTACGACGACACCAAAGCCTCCGATCGTCCGCCCAAACCCATTGAACGAGTAGCTAACATACTGGGGTGGAGACTGCGGTACGTAGCTGTACGATGTGCTGCCTTGCGGCGGTGTGTAAGGCAGCACAGATGGGAGCGATCGACCCGAAGGTGGTGTCACGGGTTTAAGTACGGATGGGAGCTGGACTGAAACCGTCCCGGGTGTCCACGGTTTAAGCTTGATTCGTAGAGACTTTGAGAGCGATCGCTTCGGTGCTAGCTCAGGTTTGGTTGGCGATCGCGCGGCTGCGATTGCTTCAATTTGAGCGAGCAGCGCTGCCTTCCCTTCGGTCGAGAGCATCTGATCTTGAGCCATGCGCCGTGCTTGAAGAAATTGCCCTGCCTGAGCGCTGGCGAGCACCATCGCTTCCAGATGTGCGCGTAGCTTTGCTTCCCTCAGCAGCTTATCTTTAACCACAATGTCTGCCAGTCGCTGGTGCAATAACTGCCGTTGCATGGCTACAGCTTGCTCTGGTGCTTTGCTTGTAGCGGCTACATTAACAGCTTGATCAGGCTTGGTTGGAGATGAGGGGTTCTCGTTAGGACGATTTGCAGCCGGAGTTTCTTTTACTGCATCCGTGTGGCTGGGAATGGCTGTCGACGGTTTTGCTGCTGTTGATGAAGCACTACTGCTATCACGCGTTGACTGACGCAGAAACGATGGTGAAAGCGATTCGGGGGCACTAACAGTAGGTTTCAGTACGGGGACAACTGCTTGTTGCGGGGCGACCAGTGCGGCTTTGGGTGTATCGACAGTGGCAGGGGCAGCAGGTTGGGCGGCTTGTTCTGCTAGCGTCTGGGCGATCGCGTCCAGCATTTTAGAGAGTTCCCGGCTAATGGTCTGCCCATTTCTTTCTGCGCTGAGACCAGGCAATCAGGACAGTTCTTTCTCCTCCAGGGGTTCTTTAAGCGTCAGCGTTCATACGAGAGCGATTGTGTTGTTTTAGTAAACTTTTCCTGCTTAAGGCAGTAAGCTTTCGTAGTAAAACCAGCTTTGCCGTGAAGCCAGCTTTGCGGCAGCCGTAGAGTAAGCGTTAGGCATCCTTCTCGCCTGGGTACACTGGGCGAACCGAATAGTGGGAGCGCTTGCAGAATGTTAAGCCAGTTAGAGAAATTGAGCCTGAACACTGATGGTCGTTACGCCAGCGATGAAGAGCTGCAATTTGTGGGCGACTATGTACAGTTGTTTGGTCTCCGGTTGCAGACGTATCAGACGCTTCAGTTGGTGGAAGCCGCGATCGTGCAGCAGGTAGAGACCAAGATGCGCTTGCTTGACCCGAACCTTTTTCGCAGTGGTAACGAAGATGTCAGTGCGAAATGGAAGCGCGATACGCTGCGAGTGCTACGCTACTCTGCGGTTGCCATGCTGATGAATGATCCCGAAACCTTGCGCGAACGCTTTCTCTTCTGGCTCCAAACCATTATGAAAGCTTTTGGCGCTCAAAAGAGCTGCAACGCTACTTATGAAGTGATGCAGGAAGTCGTCAAGCAGCATTTAACACCCGTTCAAGCCGGCCTGTTCTGCCCCATTCTGGAGATTAATCGGCAGACATTGGGCAAGGATTAACGCCGTGGTTTGGGGCATTAAGGATGGAAAAAGTTTTAAGTTTTGAGTTTTGAGTTTTGAGTTTTGAGTTGATTTAGCGCCAGAGTTCAGTTCCTTTGGGCGACGATCTTTGGGTGTTGGAGCGGTTCATAACCCACGCATCTTTTTGCTTTCTGCTTGACTCACCGATACCCTGCCGCTTGCAGTGAAAACAGTTGGGCATACCGTCCGTTCGATCGCAGCAGTTCTTCGTGTGTGCCTTGTTCAACGACTTTGCCCTCTTGAAGCACCATAATTTGGTCTGCCATCCGCACAGTTGAAAAACGATGAGAAATAAGAATCGCCATCTGCGTCTGCGTCATGGCACGAAAGTGGTTGAAAATGCGGACTTCGGCTTCGGCATCCATAGCTGATGTCGGTTCATCCAACACCAAGATATCGGCGTTCGATCGCATAAAGGCGCGAGAAAGCGCGATCTTTTGCCACTGCCCGCCCGATAGCTCACGACCGCTTTTGAACCAGCGCCCAAGCTGCGTGTGATAGCTGTCTGGTAGTGCTTCAATGAAGGGTTGTGCGGTGCCTTTAGCGGCAGCATCGTGCCAACGGGCTTCATCGTCCATAGACGCAACATCGCCTGCGCCAATGTTCTCGCCCACGGTGAACTGGTAGCGGACAAAGTTTTGAAAAATCACGCCAATCCGCTGCTGGAGCGTGTCGAGATCCCATTCGCGCAGGTCTAACCCATCCAGGAGAATGCGTCCGCTATCGGGCGTGTAAAGGCGGGTCAACAGTTTGATGAGGGTGGTTTTGCCGGAGCCGTTTTCGCCGACGATCGCTAGCTTTTCGCCTGGTTTCACATGCAATGAGATTGTTTGCAGTGCAGGCTGAAGGCTGCCCGGATAGCAAAAGCTTACCTGCTCAAAGCGCAGGCCATCGCCGGGTAATAGCCCCCGCGTCGCCTGTCCAACGGGTTTGGCAATCGGTTGTTCCAGATATTCGTAGAGATTCGAGAGGTAAAGGCTGTCTTCGTACATGCCGCCGATCGCGCTCAGCACGGAAGCAAACGTTGCTTGCCCTTGCCGAAACACGACTAGATACATCGTCAAGTCGCCGAGAGAAATGGTGCCCGCGATCGCCTCCAGCACAATCCACACGTAGGCAGCGTAGAAGGCAAGCGTGCTCAACAATCCCAAAAGGTAGCTCCACAACCCGCGCCGAATCGTCAAAGCCCGGTCTTCGCCATAAAGGTGACGGAAGATGTCGCGGTAGCGGCGCAGCAACATGGGACCCAGTTGATACAGCTTGACTTCCATTGCGGTCGTGTCGTTTGAAAGCAGCCATTCCAGATAGTTTTGCTGTCGCGTTTCGGGGGCACGCCAACGAAAGAGGCGAAAGGCTTCTCCGGCAAAGCGCGTCTCGGCAATAAACGCAGGAATGGCTGCCACCATTAGCACCAGTACAGCCCATGCCGAAAAGTTGAGCAGCAACCCACCGTATGCCAGTAGCGAAAGGGTATCCTGCACTAGCCCGAAGGTGCGACCAACCAGGCTGAGCGGACGACTGGAGGCTTCTCGCCGTGCCCGCGCCATTTTGTCGTAAAACTCTGAATCCTCGAAGTGCGAAATATCAAGGGTTAACGCCTTCTCTAAAATCAGGACATTAACTTTGTGTCCTAACAGTGCCCGCAGTAGAGATTGACACAACGCTAAACCCTGTTTACAGCCTGCCTGGAGTGCAATCAATCCGGCTTCGATGCCTAAGTACATCAGGGTGTGCGATCGATCGTCCACCAAGCCCGATCGCGCCGCCTGAACTACCCCATCCACAATCAGTTTGCCTACGTAGGCGATCGCGCCGGGAAGTAAGCCAGCAACTAAGGTCAGCACCATCAGCGCAATGGTGAGCGCTCGATTGGTTGTCCACACTAGCGCGATCGCCCGTCCACAATATTGATACATTGACAACGACTGTCGTAAACTCTGCCAGCGCTGTCTCAGCCGATTTTGTTGAAAATTCCTCATCCTCCTACGATACCTTTCGGCGATCGGAGTTGTGAATTTAGTCGTCAGCGTTAACCCAAAACTCTCTAGCGAAGCCCTACCCAAAGCTTAAACGTCATGCCTCAATGCCGGTTAGAGGATGACCTAAGGCAGTGTTTTAAAACTTCTTCGCCGCCTATCCGCGCTGAGCTGCAAGTTCGCGCTCACAGAGCCAAGTCCACTCAAGGGACTGCAAGCCGTCTTTAGTCCCTTGAGTGGACTTCATGCCGTTAGCCCGGATTTTCAATCACGGGCGGGAGAAAAGCATAGTGAAGGACTTTAAAACACGCCCTCGCCCTGCTATGAGCCCATAGCCAACCCGGTAGAGCCAATAGAATTGCCTTTCCGTCTGTAAACGGATGGTTGAAATGATCCTCAAAGCGTAGCCTTAAAAGCGCCTCTCCACGTTCTGTCGGTTGGTCGTTGACCGCTCTGGAAATTGGCTGTTCGTCATTCTAAGGAGCGTGGATTAAATAAAACCGATAAATTGTTCGTAGGTAGGGGCGCACGGCTGTGCGCCCCTACGGAAAACGCCGAGGTGATTAAATTCTTGTTCCTAAGTGAATCACGTCCATAAGACGGTACGATCCTAAAAGTTCAGAACGTTGGTTTCTGCAATGGCGCTCAAGTTAATTAATCACTTCGACAGCAGTTTTACCCTTAGTTCAGAGGCGAAGGCGACTCTGTTTGAGTTGCTTCAGGGTGAAACGTTCCTTCAGCAAGTAGCCGAGCAGGTGCAGAGTTCAGCGGTTGTCTTTACCGAACTGCTCTTTCAACCTGTTCCGTATAGTGCAGCGACTCCAAAGGGAATGCCAGCCGAATTTGAGCAATTCCACAAGGCTGATGGCTACGTCATCATCAACGTGCCGCCCAACTTTATGTTCAAGGCGAAAATTTCTAAGCCCAGTCGCCTGTGTGCCATTTATCGCCACGTTGGGTGATAGCAGCCAGAAAGGAAGGATAACGGCTAAACGCTAAGGATAGTGGATTAATTAACCTGAACCACTTCTCTTCTGTAGGGACGTTACATGTAACGTCCCTACAAAAAGCATTGCACCTTATTAAAGCCGCGATCCTAAGAAAATTTTTATCTTTTATCCCCTATTCTTTATCCTTCGCAAAATGTCTCCTCAAATCGACATTCCGGCGCTTTCTAGCTTGGAGTTTGTTCTTTATATTGACGATCGTGGTCAGTTGCCCGAACCATTGCAGGGAAGAATTGGTGTGTATGCCATTTTTGATCAAGCTCAAACGCTGCAATACGTTGGCTATTCCCGCGATATTTACTTAAGCCTGAAGCAACATTTGGTGCGTCAACCAGAGCACTGTTATTGGCTGAAAGTGCAGACTATCGATCGCCCCAATCGCACTGTTTTAGAAGAAATTCGGTTTGCCTGGATCAACGAGAATGGGTC
Organism: Leptolyngbya sp. ES-bin-22; assembly: GCA_014380065.1. Lineage (GTDB taxonomy): Bacteria > Cyanobacteriota > Cyanobacteriia > Leptolyngbyales > Leptolyngbyaceae > Stenomitos. Next base: position 11,719 of record JACMKO010000028.1, read on the forward strand.
GGTGCCAGTGGGAAACGGTGCTGATGAAGGGCTGTGGACACAGGCGATCGATGCGAAAACGCAAATGACGCTGGAAGAGCAGTCTAGCTATGCAAGGGCGATCGATGAATTGACTCAAATGAAGGTGCTAAAGCAAGTGGCTCGACGGGTTGAAGCAGAAATACTAGACGTATTAAAGTCTCGCGGCGTTCAGGCCGAAATTCGCTTCAACCCCAAACTAAAAGAAGCAGGTTTGTTGGATCTAAAGTGAATCTTCCGTAGCAATTCTATTTAAGTGTGAAACTTGGTTATTCAGATCCCCGACTTCTCATAGAAGTCGGGGATCTTGCCTTCAATGATTTATATCAACCTGTTGACCTATCCCTCTCAATCTGACTGATTCTCTCTCTGAAAATCGCCTCGACTTCACGCTCAGGATCAGCCATATCGTATGGATAGGGATAAGTAATAGCGTTTGGGTCACGACGGCTCATCAAAACCTGCAACGCTTCATGAAAAGCCTCATCATTGTTTCGATGCTCTGAGAGATAACGCTTAAGTTCAGCGTTGGTCAGTTGATTTAAATCTTGAGGCATAGAACGAACTCCCAGTTTCCATCCTCAAAAATGACGATCGCAAGATCGTCCGCGCTTCCACCTTGAACATCGATCGTCTTCGCCTTTTGGTCGTAGCGAAAAACGTTGATTGGCTGAAACAGGTTAGAAAACAGTTGACAAACAAAAATGGCTGCTTCAGCTTGCTCTTTGGTTGGTAAGTAATGACTCCTACTTGTTCAGATCTCC
>JACMKO010000029.1 GCA_014380065.1 Leptolyngbya sp. ES-bin-22
CGGGTGAATTGTTAATGTCATAGGAAGAGGCTTGCCCACGTCCTTTTTCCACCAGGCTTAACACATCTTCCTCTACGTCATTTTTGGGTGGAACCGTCATCGATATTTGCGGCAAAAAGTTTTCTAGCTGCGCGATCGCCCGTCCATGAGACGAGAGTTCACCCATCATGGTTGCCAGGGGAATATCTTGCCCCAGTCGCTGCGAGAGAGCTTCAATGACCGCGATCGACAGCAGTTTGCTGCCCAGGTAGAGCCGTGCTACCTCCAAGTTGCGCTGTGTGCGCTCAATGAGCTGTTGATACGCCTCCACAGGTGGCTCTGACTGAAACGTCTGAAACACCAACTCAGGCTTCAGAAAATACATAAAACCTTCCATCTTTTGTAGCGACGTGCGATAGCCGCTGACGGTGTAGGAGTTTGCATTCGTCAGGTCGTGATTGGTTTCGGGCAATAGGTTCCAGGTATTGTCCAGAAAGTCAGCCGCAGATGGATAGGCGAAGTTCTCGACATCTCGATTTGCCAAGCGGACCGATCGCCGCACACTATGACACACATGCTCCTCTTGCCAACCAAAGCCCATCCTCGCATTGGTCTGTTGCAACCGCGCATGGAGACGATCGCTGGGACTCAAGCCTTCAGAATGGCAGCGAAACGGAATGGTTGCTTCAATGCAGGCAACAACCTGAGCAATCTGTTCTGCTGCCAGCGAGTGCTCCAACAATTTAGCCGCAATCAACGCGCTCAGAAATTCATTCTGACCAGCCGCAGGCTTCAGCACTTCCTCGGGCACAAAGCCAAACAACTGCGCCACCATTGCAAACATGGCATCATCGGGCAACTCGGCGCGATCGCGAATAACCAACTGTCCCGTGATTTCTTTGACAAAGGCAGAAATATAGCCGCTGATATTAACGCTCACGCCTTGATCAACCTGCACGTACACCAGGTCGTGAAACAGGGCTGCCAAGACTTCGATCGCGTCTCCCGATTCGCCCACCTCAAAAATATGCTCAGGCGTGTGGAAGAAGCGCCACGGACCTGTCATCGTTTGAATCACTAATGCGGCTGTTTTACTCAGCCGATCGGAATCAGTATTGCCCCCTAACTGCTCCACTGCCCAATGTAGCTTTGCCAGACAGCGTTCTTGATCCTGTCCCGATTCCCAATCCCGTTCAAGCGCCATAGGGGTTTCTCCACTTGGATTGAGCATGATGCACAAGTTGTTTGCATAGTATCAGGAACGCCTTTAGGAAAGGGCAATTCTTGATGCTGTTAACATTCCACATCTACACCGCTAAATATCTACCCTGTCAAACATCCCACCTGGCAGTCACACTCGTTTGGGAGCGGTCAGCCATTAGCCAATAGTCGATCGCGCCTAGTTTGGCTCATGTTTGTCCACTCTGCCATCTGCATAGGGTCAGAGTGCCCCAAGCGCCAGGTAAACTCGCAGGAAGGCGGCTCTCTTTCCACGTTAGCGCCATCCGTAGGTTCCTACCATTCAGTCGATGCTGCACAGGTAGTAGAGCCATAAATCTGCATTAGCTACCAGCTCAGAGGCACCTGTTAACGCCAAACCACTTTTCCAGGCATAGACGGTGGCATTGTTAAAGTGCGCGTTTAGCTGGCTGAGCTGTTCTTCCGGTCGCACGTAGTAAGTCTGCAAGCAAAAATTATGTGATTCATCCCTCACCACCACATGAGCAGATGCCTGCAACTGTTTAAGGGTCATAGAACGATTGAAGCATCGTAACAACCCCAACATCACTAAATTAACGTATGTCTTGAACGGGTTAAGGCTGAGCTGCTTTCTAGCATCAAAGGCGTGCTCAAGTCCTTGAAGATTATGGCTTGAGAAAAAGAAGTAGCCTCCAGGCTTACCAACCCGACACACTTCTTGAAACACCTTGAGCCGATCGACATGAGAAACGTAATCAATGCCATTAAAGCTAAACAAGATCAGGTCAAATGAATTGTCCTGAAACTGACTCAGATCTCTAGCATCACACACTGCAAACAACGCTTGAGAAGAGGCGGCAAAGCGTTGTTTGCAGGCTGCAATCATCGCTACAGAGTAGTCGATGCCCGTATAGTCAGCAACGATCGCAGCAAAGTGCTTGGTTGTACGACCGCCACCAACTCCAAGATCTAGCATCTTCATGCCGGGTAAGCGATCGCGAAGGCGATCGAAAACCGTCTTTTCCGCAGGCTGTAACGCACCCAACTGGGCGTAATGCCGCACGATGCGGGCAGTCGTGTAGGCGTTCTGATTGCGATCGCCAGCCATACTCATGTTGCCTGAAGGATGGATTTGCTACAGCTTGAGAGAAACCGGGTTTCTGAGCGTTACCTCAATGATCACCAAAAGTGCTCACGAAGAAACCCGGTTTCTAGGCAGCCATCAGCCAACGAGGTGTTGCTGAACAACAGCCACGATCGCGTCCGTCCAGTGAGTCACCAGCTCGGTTGTCGCCGCTTCGACCATGACGCGGATAACGGGTTCAGTGCCAGAAGCGCGGACGAGAATCCGTCCCTGGTCGCCCATCGCAGTTTCTGCTTGCGCGATCGCCTGCTGGAGTGGTTCGCAGTCCTGCCAATTGAGTCGTCGATCGCGGTCTTCTACCCGCACATTTTGCAGCCGTTGCGGATAGGTTTGGAAACTGTGATCTACCAGATCCGTTAAAGATCCACCTGACTGCTGCACAAGAACTGCCAGATGAAGCGCAGTCAACAGCCCGTCGCCGCTGACGCTGTAGTGGCTACAAAGGATGTGTCCTGACTGTTCGCCACCTAACGTATAGCCATACCGCACCATTTCGGCGTGGACGTATTGATCGCCGACAGCCGTACGAATCAGCTTGCCACCCTGGTTTTCCCAGGCACGCTCAAAGCCCAAATTGGACATGACAGTTGCGACGATCGTGTCTCCTGGTAGCTGATGCGACTGCCGTAATGCCTGTCCCCAAAGATACAGAATATAGTCACCATCGACGATACGACCCTTCGCATCGACCGCTAAGACCCGATCGGCATCGCCATCAAACGCAAACCCAATGTCAGCCTTGTGCGCTTGAACCGCCGCTTGCAGTGCGGCTAGATGGGTTGAGCCACAGTTGACATTGATGCGATCGCCATCGGGCTGATCATGCAGGGAAATGACGGTTGCGCCCAGCGCACAAAATGCCTGTGGTGCTAGATGTACAGCAGATCCCCATGCCAAATCCAAAACGACTCGCAGTCCTTGCAGCGGTAGATTCGCCGTGTTTTTCAGTAATGGCTGCTGAATCGAAGTCAGGTAGTCGCCAAGCAGCTCGGAGCGGTAATAGTGTTGCCCACAGCAAGCGTTATCGGCAACCTCGATCGTGGCAAGACCGCGCAGCGCTGCTTCAATTTGCTCTTGCAGTGCCAGCGACAGCTTGCTGCCACTCGCGCCAAAAAACTTGATGCCGTTATCTTCGGGCGGGTTGTGGCTGGCAGAAATCATCACGCCCCCGATCGCTCCCAGGGTGCTAGTCAGGTGAGCAACGCCCGGAGTCGGACAGAGACCCAGGTTCCAAACGTCCAGACCCGCCGCATTCAAA
>JACMKO010000316.1 GCA_014380065.1 Leptolyngbya sp. ES-bin-22
TAAGCCAAACGCAAGCGATCGCCCTCGATCGTCAGACAGGAAAAATTCTTTGGGCATTTCCCCTCTACGATGAGAAAGCCAGATACGTTGGTACTGCTGGGTCAGTCGTTGCCGCTGAGGGCGATCGCTTCTTTATGCTTGACGTTCTACCCCGCTGGCAACTGTGGCTGCTGCAAGTGAATCGAAATTGGTATGTGAAGCAACTGCTGTAGAGCGATCGTGCGCAGTTGCCCAAACGCGCGATCGATTCATTACCTCATCGTCCACCACTGTAACCATCAGCAAGCAACAACAGATTTGAACGGTTAACCATTTGAACAGCAAAGAATCGCTATAGTTTGAGCAATCATCCGTTAGGCATGGCACTATGCTAACCACGTTTCAACCACCAACCGCTCTTGCTCTGGGTACGCTGCGGGCAGTGCATCACATTGCCTTTAACGTCAAAGACATGCAGGCATCTCGTCATTTTTATGGCGCTTTTTTGGGACTGCACGAGTTGACAGGTGCCGAAGTACCGACCACTTTGAAAGCTTTGGTCGCTGAGGGCAAAGTTGCCAATTTTGTCACGCCCGATGGCACAGTGATTGATTTGTTTTGGGAACCAGAGTTAGCGCCGCCAGATGCCGATCCACGGCAGCAATTCACGCGGGCGAATCATCTGGCGTTTGATGTCGCGCCTGACGCATTTGATCAGGTTGTTGCGGTACTTCAACAGAGCGAGGTGACGATCGATCACGGTCCCGTGACACGCCCAACTGGACGGGGCATTTACTTTTATGACCCGGACGGCTTTTTGCTTGAGATTCGCTGCGATTCCTAACCGTGAAGGCTTAGATGCGCGAGCGCACAAAGGCATCTAAGCGCTCCATGCCCTTCTTAATGGTGTCCATATCGGTGGCATAGGAAAGGCGGATATGATCATCAGCGCCAAATGCAATGCCAGGAATTAAGGCAACCTTCTGTTCATTCAAAAGTGCATCACAAAACTCCAGCGAAGTCATGCCTGTTTTGGCAATGCTCGGCAAGAGGTAAAAAGCACCGTTTGGTTTGGCGCAGCTTAGTCCGGGAATCGCGTTGATGTAGTCAAACATAGCTTGACGGCGTTCGGCAAACGCAACTCGCATGGTTTCTACACAATCTTGAGAATTTTCGAGGGCGGCGATCGCGCCCCACTGGGCAAACGTACACACGTTTGAGGTACTATGCCCCTGAATCAGCGTGGCGGCTCGAATAATCTCGACTGGACCCGCCAGCCAACCCACACGCCAGCCCGTCATCGAATACGCTTTTGCAAAACCGCTGCTGACCAGAGTTCGCTCATAAATTTCGGGACTGAGCGCGCCAATGCTGACGTGCTTCGTGTCGTCGTACACAAGCTTTTCGTAGATTTCGTCTGAGACGACGAGAATATCATTCTCCACAACCACCTCAGCCAGCGCTGCCAGTTCCGCTGGCGTGTAAACCATCCCCGTTGGATTGGATGGCGAGTTGATGATAAAAAGTTTTGTGTGTGGCGTAATTGCCTGCTGGAGCTGTGTGGGTGTAATCTTAAACTGACTTTTTTCATCCGTTTGGATAATGACTGGAGTGCCGCCTGCAAGCTTCACCATTTCGGGATAGCTGACCCAGTAGGGCGCTGGAATAATCACCTCATCACCAGGACTAATGATCGCCAGCATTAAACCAAACAGTGAATGTTTGCCGCCATTGGTAACAATCACATTCTCTGCGCCGTAGCAAAGCCCGTTATCCGTTTGCAGCTTTTGGGCGATCGCGGCTCTTAGTCTGGGTTCACCGGCTGCTGGTCCATACCGAGTCTTGCCCTCGTCCAGCGCTTGCTTGGCTGCCGCAACAATGTGCTCTGGTGTTGGGAAGTCAGGCTCTCCAGCGCTAAAACTGCAAATATCCACCCCCTCTGCCTTCAGTGCCTTCGCCTTCGCATCGATCGCCAGAGTAAGAGATGGAGTGACCTGCTCAACGCGCTTCGCCAGTTTCATGCTACTTTCAGAGCCTTTCTTGCCGTATGTTTCTGCTTTGATTACGTTCAGAATACCCCAGTTACCACAGACCGTACACGAGTTTTATTGGTTTGTCAGTTAACCCCCATCAAATTGACTCCACCAAACGAAAAGGCTCCTGAATCAAGCAGGAGCCTTTTCACTCATTTCACTTTACCGTCAGCAGATGCCCAAACTTTAGTCAAGGTCAGGCATCGAAAGTACGGGTTCAGTCTCGCGATCGATGCCCTTCTCAAAGCCAGCAACCGCTGCACGCGCACGACCTGCGTGCCAGAGGTGACCAATCAAGAAGAAGAAGCCCACCACAAAGTGAAAACACGAGAGCCAGGAGCGAGGCGATACATAGTTAAAGGAGTTGATCTCCGTTGCCACACCACCCACTGAGTTCAACGAACCCAACGGTGCATGAGTCATGTATTCAGCCGCACGACGCGCTTGCCAGGGTTGAATATCGTACTTAATCTTGTTCAGATCAAGCCCGTTGGGACCACGCAACGGCTCCAGCCAAGGACCTTGGAAATCCCAGAAGCGCATCGTCTCACCGCCGAAGATAATTTCGCCAGTTGGAGAGCGCATCAGATATTTACCCAGACCTGTTGGACCTTGAGCCGATGCCACGTTTGCACCCAGGCGTTGGTCACGAATCAAGAAGGTCAGCGCTTGCGCTTGCGACGCTTCAGGACCCGTAGGACCGTAGAACTCGCTGGGATAGGCTGTGTTGTTAAACCAGACAAAACAAGCGGCGATAAAACCCATCAGGGAAAGCGCACCGAGGCTGTAGGAAAGGTAGGCTTCACCAGACCAGACCAAGGCACGACGTGCCCAACCGAATGGCTTGGTCACGATATGCCAAATACCGCCTGCAATTAGGATAATGCCGACCCAGATGTGACCGCCAACAATATCTTCCAGGTTATTGACGCTGACGATCCAGCCATCCCCACCAAACGGCGACTTCAGAACGTAGCCAAAGATGATTGCGGGATTGAGAGTCGGGTTCGTCACAACACGAACGTCTCCACCCCCTGGTGCCCAAGTATCGTATAGACCACCAAAGAACATGGCTTTCGCCACCAGCAGGAATGCGCCTAACCCAAGAATGATTAGGTGAAACCCAATAATGCTGGTCATCTTGTTCTTATCTTTCCAGTCGTAGCCGAAGAAGGAAGAATAATCTTCCAACACTTCAGGACCGCGAACGGCGTGGTAGATACCACCAAAGCCAAGCACAGCAGAAGAAATTAAGTGAAGAACGCCGACAACGAAGTACGGAAAAATATCAATGACTTCACCACCGGGACCGACACCCCAACCCTGGCTAGCCAGGTGAGGCAGCAGGATCAAACCCTGCTCATACATGGGCTTCTCAGGAATAAAGTGGGCGACCTCAAACAGGGTCATCGCACCTGCCCAGAAAACAATGAGTCCAGCGTGAGCGACATGAGCGCCCAACAGCTTGCCAGAGAGATTAATGAGGCGAGCGTTACCTGCCCACCAGGCAAATCCAGAGGATTCCTGGTCGCGGTTGCTGCCAACGATGTTACTAGAGAGCGTTACCACGTGGGAGTACCTCTTCGGGGAAGCTAAAGTGTTCATGGGGTTGGTCTTGGGGTGCCATCCAGGCGCGGATGCCCTCGTTGAGCAGAATGTTCTTGGTGTAGAACGTCTCAAATTCA
>JACMKO010000317.1 GCA_014380065.1 Leptolyngbya sp. ES-bin-22
AGTCCAATCTCGATCCTCTTATCGCGAGGTAAGTCTACTCCGGCAATCCGTGCCACGCTTTTCTCTCCCAGTCTTCTACTGCTAAAACTTCAGCCTTAATCACCGACATTACCCTGCATCGACAAAGAAGCAACTCCAACAGGCTGCTCTAACCTTGACGCTGCTTGTGCTTTGGGTTAAGGCAAATGACCATAACTCTGCCACGACGACGAATGACGCGGCACTTCTCACAAATCTTGCGAACAGACGCTCGAACCTTCATGATTTAATCTTCACACTACAAACATATCATTGTATCAAACGACAACTGAATTGGTCAAACAAGTTTTTAACCCTTAAGAGTTTGAGAGTCTTAACTAGCCCTCTATGCCTCTCAAACAAGCTATTTTTTATTGCGAAGCCGATAAGTGATCCGTCCCTTGGTCAGGTCGTAAGGCGTTAACTCCACTTTGACTCGATCGCCAGGCAAGATCTTGATGTAGTTACGTCGGATTTTGCCAGAGATATGAGCCAAAACATTGAACTCATTGTCTAGCTTGACGCGAAACATGGCGTTCGGTAGTGACTCAGTCACCGTCCCCTCCATTTCGATTAGATCTTGTTTTGACAATTTGGGTTCCTCCAACAACGGTTATCAAAGCCTGGGAACTAGACGAATTTTAAGCCCGTGCCCTCCTTGAGTCTAAAGCATTCACTCTTAACACGGCATATCTAGGGTGCAAACGACGAGAACGCCACCCAATACGAACCATCGTGGCAACAGAGGTGACTGCAAACATGCCAATTCTTCACAGATGGACTTGAGGAATTTTTTACTCTTTAGAGGTAACGCATGTTTACCAGTGCTACGTTTCTCCTCAAAGAACTTCCGCTACAAAAGACTTTTGAGTTTGTCTGTCACACCCGCTGGAGGGATGTCGCCGTTGATAGACATGAGCTTCTGCCGAGTCTGATAGAAATCAATCAATGGAGCCGTTTGATCGTGATAGACCTGTAACCGCCGCCGAATTACTTCTTCAGTATCATCTTTCCGTCCACGTCCCAACATCCTCTGTACGAGCACATCATCCGGCACCTCTAAGTTCACTGCATAGCTGTAGGTTTGATCAATTTCTACGAGCAGTTGATCGAGAAACGCTGCCTGAGTTTCGTTGCGAGGAAACCCATCCAAAATCCAGCCCTTTTGAGCATCTGGTTGGCTCAGGCGCTCCCTGATTAACGCAATCACAAGCTGGTCAGGTACGAGGTTTCCCTGATCCATGTATGATTGGGCTTGCAAACCGAGCGGAGTCTGCTGAGCCACTGCCCCTCTCAAGATCTCACCTGTCGAAATATGTGGAATCTGTCCCAATGTTGCTAGTGACTTTGCTTGAGTGCCCTTTCCAGCACCGGGAGCACCAAGAAAGATAAGACGTGCCACTACTGTTTCACCATTCCTTCGTAGCGCTGGGAGATTACATAAGTCTGCACCTGCTTAGCCGTGTCGATCGCCACGCCTACTAAAATCAGCAGAGAAGTTGCCCCGATGCCTTGGAATGTCCTCACATTCGTAGCGCCCTCTACGGCAGTGGGTACGATCGCCACTAGACCGAGAAAGATGGCTCCCAGAAAAGTGAGGCGATTTAAGACGCGCTCAATGTAGTCGCTCGTCGCCTTACCTGGACGGATGCCTGGGATACTAGCGCCCATTTTCTTCAGGTTCTGAGACATATCAACAGGGTTAACGACCAGAGAGGCATAGAAATAGCTGAAAAACAAGATTAGGAGCAGGTAAAGGGCAGCATGAACCCAAGGCGCATTGCCGTTCGGGCTGAGGTAATTAGCAACCTGTATGGCAATATCGTTTTTAGTAAACTGGGCCAGTGTTACAGGGAGAACCAGCACCGCCGACGCAAAGATGATGGGCATGACACCACCCTGATTGAGTCGGAGCGGCAAATAGCTATTACGCTCCATATAAGTGCGTCGTCCTACCTGGCGGCGGGCTGAGATGATTGGGATACGGCGACTCCCTTCCTGAACAAAGACAATGCCTACAATCATCACCAGAAAGACAACCAGCAGCATCACAACGCCACTTACAACATTGCGATCGCCGCTTTGCGCCAATTCCAACGTTTGACCAACCGACGTAGGCAGGCTGGAGACAATATTGACAAAGATTAATAGGGACGCGCCGTTGCCAATCCCTCGCTCAGTAATCAGTTCACCAACCCACATAACGAACATTGAACCCGCAGTCAGCGCCAGCACCGTTTGGACGACGAACACTGGTCCCCAGTTTTCGGCATACGGACGAACCCAGACCGAGATGCCAATGCTCTGAACGATCGCCCATCCGAGTGAAACGTAGCGAGTAATTTGTGAAATTTTACGGCGACCTGCTTCACCTTCGTTCTTTTGCAGATTCTCAAGTGCTGGCAGCGCAGATGTTAAAAGCTGCAAGATAATCGAGGCGTTAATATACGGCAGAATACCGAGTGCAAAAATACCCAGGGCAGCGATACCGCCACCAGAAAAGACGTTTAAGAACCCGATGAGGGGGCTGTTCTCAATACTTTGACCAAAGGCAGCTCTGTCGATCCCTGGTAGAGGTAAAAACATCCCTAAGCGAATCAGGATGAGCATACCGATGGTAAGAAGAATACGACCTCGCAAACCTGCGGCTTGAGCCATTTGAGCAAATGTCTCTTGAGCACTCGGTGCTCGATCTCGACCACTATCCATGAAGCTGTTCCTCTACGTTTACGTCGTTCAGGAGCAAGGTTTTAGGGCGGAATGCCTCATTCATCGCCCATCCAGGACTACAAACTGGCTGAGTTGTGAGCTTCAAGCAATTCGCAAGTCCCCTTAGCTGCCTCAATCTTAGCGCGAGCAGAGGCACTAAAAGCAGCCGCATGAACCGTTAGCGGCACCGTAATCTCACCGTCACCGAGCAGCTTTAAAGGCCCATCATCGTTGGTAACAATGCCTGCTTCGATGAGCGAAGTAAGCGTTACATCTGTGTTGGCGGCAAGCGTTGACAGCGCACTGACATTGATGATGGTGTAGTACGTGCGGTTAACGAGTGGGAAGTGCTTTAGCTTTGGAAGGCGACGGTACAAAGGCATCTGACCACCTTCAAAGCCGGGGCGCGTTGGACGACCCGATCGCGACTTTTGTCCCCGCATACCAAAGCCGCAGCTTGCGCCTTGACCGGCAGCAATCCCTCGACCAACTCGTCGGGAACGTTTTTTGGAGCCATCTTGTGGCGCAATGTCATCAAGTCTCATAGTCTTACCTAGTTTGTTAGTTGTTAGCTATTAGTGGCTTGTTGTCAGCTTTAAGTCTTCTCTAAAAACCAGCAACTAAGCACTCATTACTGCTTACACATAAAGGTTTTCAATCGGAACGCCACGCTCTTCAGCGACATCGGCGAAGGTACGCAGCGTTTCAAGTGCATTGACTGTGGCTCTGGCGTTATTAAGAGGATTACCAGAACCAAGCTGTTTCGCCAAGACGTTGCGGACACCTGCGAGTTCAAGCACAGTGCGGACGGCTCCCCCAGCAATGACACCAGTACCAGGTGCTGCTGGACGCATCATGATTTTCGCCCCCCCACCCGTGCCATTAGCAGGATGTGGGATGGAGTTGGATTTAGTGAGCGGAACGTCAACCAAATGTTTCTTACCATCAGCTACCCCTTTCTTAACGGCACCGATGACATCACTGGCTTTGCCAACGCCAACGCCGACTTGACCGCGCTCGTTACCAATGACGACGATCGCTCGAAAGCTGAGTTTTTTCCCGCCTTTGACAACTTTCGTGACGCGACGAATCTGCACGACTCGCTCTTGCCAATCCGTTTCCTTTTCGCGACTCTTAGGAGTTTTACGACCCTTTGCCATAACTGCTTTAACCTCGATTATTTCAAATGCTGTCTAGTGAGGCAATCAGCGCTCAGCTATCAGCTTCAGCTTGACACTGACGGCTGACCGCTGCTAGCTGACAGCTTAGAAAATCAGTCCAGCTTCACGGGCTGCATCCGCCAGCGCCTTCACTCGACCGTGGTAAAGGCTGCCACCGCGATCAAAGACGACCTGCTTGATGCCTTTCGCGAGCGAGCGTTGGGCAACCAGCTTACCAACCTCGATCGACGCGTCACAGTTTGAGCCAGAATCTAAAGCGGTCTTCAAATCCGGATCGAGTGTTGAAGCCGCGGCTAACGTGTGTTGAAGAGTGTCATCAATCACCTGAGCATAGATGTGCTGGTTGGAGCGAAAGATCGCTAGACGCGGACGCTCTGACGTTCCCGTGACGCGACGACGTACCCGACCATGACGACGACGTGTAGATTCTTTACGAGTGAGTTTCATGATTACTTCTTCCCTGCCTTACCAACTTTGCGTCTTACCGCTTCCCCGGCATAGCGAATGCCTTTGCCCTTATAAGGCTCAGGCGGGCGGACAGCCCGAATACGAGCGGCCGTGTTGCCGACAATTTCTTTGTCAATACCGCTGACAACAACGTTGGTATTATTCTCCACTGCAACCTGGATACCAGCGGGTGGTTCTACTTCAATGGGTTTGCTGTAGCCTACGTTGAGCACCAAATTCCGACCCTGCACTTGCGCCCGGTAGCCAACGCCCTGGATTTCCAGGCGACGTTGAAAACCTTGCGAAACACCCTCGACCATGTTGGCAACCAGCGTGCGGCAAAGACCATGACGCTGACGGGCTGCACGAGATTCATTCTGGCGAGTGACCAGCAAGGTTTCTCCTTCCTGAGCGATCGCCACTTCACCCGGTAAAATTCTAGAAAGCTCGCCTTTAGGTCCTTTCACAGTGACAGATTGACCATCAAGCGTGATGGTCACTTTGCCAGGAATATCAATGGGGCGCTTGCCAATACGAGACATAACTGACTACTCCTACTTAAAACAGTTGTTAGTTGCTAGTTGTTTAGTGATCTAGAAACTAATCGCCAAAGACTGACAACTGGCTTACCAGATGTAGCACAGCACTTCACCACCCAATCCGGTTCGACGGGCTTCGCGATCGGTCATAATCCCACTTGAAGTTGAGATAATGGCAATGCCAATACCACCCAAGACCCGAGGCAGTTCTCGCCGATTTGAGTAGACTCGAAACCCTGGCTTGCTGACGCGCCGCAGTGTCGTAATGATGGGTCGCTTGCCTTTGCCTTTGTACTTCAGCGCAATGACCAAATTCCGCTTAATGCCCTCACCCGCCTCGGCAAAGTCAGCAATAAAGCCCTCATCTTTCAAAACCTTGGCAATACTGCGGGTCGTTTTAGTGGATGGAACTTCGGTCGTTTGATGACGTGCCAGGTTCGCATTCCGAATCCGCGTCAGCATGTCTGAAATAGTGTCGTGTGCCGCCATAGTTTTCCCTTGATAAAGCTGCCTTAGTTATCCCGGAAGGGCATGCCCAGTTCTTTCAGCAAGGCGCGACCCTCCTCATCGGTGTTTGC
>JACMKO010000318.1 GCA_014380065.1 Leptolyngbya sp. ES-bin-22
CAGAGGTTCCACCGTTCGACTGAGCGCTCACGCCGAAGCCCCTGCACCCCGTCCTAAACCATCTGTCTCTTGCTATACAAAAGGGATTGAGCTGCTACGAGGTGGAAAACTAAATATCAGAATGCTGACTAGGGAAGTAGCCGTGGCTCTACCATCGTTTTGGTTGCTCATAAAGCTCTGTACCAGGATGGGAAGCAGCGGTTGATACCGGAATGGTGCGGGTTTTCAGACTATAGGGAAGCTGGATAACCTTCTTGGTTGCTTCCCACAGCTTCCCTTCAATCGGTGCCTCCAGCGAGTGGCTATACCTGATCGGCCTTCACTAATTCCCGCCGTCTAGCGCGAGTCGCCAGAAACTCTTTAGCTTCTTTATAAAGGCGTTTGCGCTCATTCGCTTTAAACATGGCGTTGGTCATAATGCGGAAAATCGGCTTCGGTCGGAAGTAATATTCATCATAAAAGCGATGAACCCATTCCAGCATTTCGGCTCCGGAGAGGTGTGGGAAGTTAGCCATCGGCAGTTGCTGACCCAGTTCATCCGACATCTTGGTGTTCATAATGATGCCCTGATCTGAGAACCATTCGTACATTTCGGTGCCTGGGTAGGCGTGCGCGACGGATACCTGCAAGGTTTCGGGGTCCATTGTCTTGGCATATTCGATGGTTTCACGAATGGTTTCGCGGGTTTCGCCTGGAAGTCCGATGATGAAATCTGCGTGAACCTTGATGCCGACTTTCTTACAGTTTTTGACGAACTCCAAGGAGCGTTGCGCTGTAATCCCCTTCTTAATATTTTTCAGAATCTCTTCATTTCCAGACTCGAAACCGACGATGAACAGACGGCAGCCGGAATCAGCCAGGACTTTCAGTGTGTCGTAATCTAGATGCGATCGCGAAGTTGATGACCATTGAAAGTTTAGAGGTTTGAATGCCTTGGCCATTTCGACCATGCGTTTGGGGCTGTAGGTGAAGGTATCGTCGTCGAAGAAGATTTCCTGTAAGCCCTCGGGTTTGAACGCATCCAGTGCCCATTCAACCTCATTGCGAACATCTTCAACCGATCGCGTGCGCCACCGATGCCCGTCAAACGTCTGGGGCCAGAGGCAGAAGGTGCAGAGCGCCGGACAGCCTCGCGTCGAGTACATTGCGAGGTAGGGATGAAGCAGGAAGGGGACATTGTATTTGGTGATATCGAGATCGCGTTTCCAGATTTTGCTGACCCAGGGAAAGCGATCCAGATCCTCCACAGGGGGTTCGGGCGCAGTTGAAACCACCTGATTGTCTCGTAGAAAATGGACACCTGGAATGGTCTCAAGCGACTCACCAGAGGCGAAGCGAGTCACTGCGTAGTCAAATTCTTTGTGGGTGACGAAATCGATCGCGGTCGAGGCACGCAATGCAACTTCGGGATGCGTCGTCACGGGAGGACCGACAAAGGCAACCTTCAGGGTTGGGTTCAGTTCCTTCATCCGCTCCACCAGTTTGACATCATTTGTAAAGCCCACATGCGATGTGAACAGAATGACGAACTCGTAGTCGACCGCAATGCGAGCGGTTTCTTCCGGGCTGACGTGATGCGGTGAAGCATCCAGCACGCGAGAATGACCGCCGAGGTCGCGGATCAGCCCTGCCGGATAGCCAAGCCAGACAGGATACCAGTAACTTTCGATCTCGCGGGTCGCGGGCCAGCGCGAACTCGCGCCGCCGTCAAAGTTTTCAAAGGATGGGGGATTGAGCAGAAGTGTTTTGAACAAGGTCGTTATCCTCTCATTTCTAAAGTGAATTTGAATTGAATTGAAGCCTGCTTGAAAGAGAGTTGTTATACCCTCAGGGACTCGCGTTCATACTGTATCAGCCGAATCGATTAGTAAGGCTCTGGCGCTCCTGTGCCTGCCCGGTACTTTACCTGGACATAAAGCTCTTCAAGAACTTCAAATAGACTAGTGCATTGCTGCTGAACCAAAGGCAGCGAACCTAATTAGCTCTTTAATCTTCTGCCCTTCGGCTAACGAGGGCTGAGCTTGATGCGGGTTGAAAGACCAGAGGTAAGGGCTACCAGTTCGCCCTTCTTCGTTAACCGAAACAGTTGACTACGCCAGCGGAAGGTATTACCCATAAAGCCATAGCCCCACAAAGCAAAACTCAGAACATCCCGCAGCGGAGAGAGCCAGAACCAGGCTTTGGCAACTGGATCGTTCAAACAGCGAACCCCAACAATCCAAGCCATCGTTACTCTGATGATCAACGTAAGACTCCAAAGAATCCAGCTTAAGAAAGTGCCTCCGGTCATGAATAACAACACAGTACTGCCAAGCGTACCATAGGTAAAAATCAGTCCGGCATACCCCCAGGGTCTTGACACCCGAATCCCAACTAACCAGCGAATTTGGCGCTGCAAAGCATTGACCATCGTATCCCTGCTGGGGAGTACATGATCCACTACGTAAGATGACAGCACCACTTGATGCCCCGCTTGAGCGGGTAAATGACCCAGTTGAAAATCATCAGCGAGGTAATTCGCGATCGCTTTAAATCCCCCGATCTCCTCTAAAACAGAGCGGCGAATCACGATCGTCTGCCCCATAGCAAACTTTGTCCCTTCCAGTTGGTTACTCACCAGTACTCCAGGATGAAATTCTGTCGAGGTGCTGAGGGCTTCTAGCGTCGTCACCCAACCCTGTGTAAGCGAACGGTAGAGACAGGTAATCACCCCGACCTCGGAACGCTTTAGCGGCTGCACCACCTGTTGCAGATAATCTGACCCTACCCGGACATCACTATCTGCCAGTAGTAAAACCTCATAACTGGCTCTGGCAAAGGCACTGGCTAAATTGTTGACCTTACGATTGGTGCCCAGAGTGCGATCGTTCACAATCAGTTGAATGTCCACCTCTGGAAAGTCTTGAATGATTTGCTTCACCACCTCCATGCTCGAATCATGTAAGTCCTGCACTCCAAAAATAATCTGGTATTGAGGATAATCTTGGCAGCAGAAGGAGGCGAGATTGGCGTAAGTTTGATCATCAAACCCGCAGATGGGTTTCAGAATACTGACTGGAGGGTGAAAGCGGAGATCGATGTCGGTATCTTTGCTTAAAAACTTAACGGCTGCATAGATGGCATAGGTATAGTAGCTAATGCCTGTTAAACAGAGGCAGCATAAGGGTACGAGCAGGTAAGGGGTGAGTTCAATTCTGGTAATGGGCGTAGTCAAAAGCATTGAAAGAGCATAAAGAGACTGTAGATGCGCCATATAAAATACAAGAAATTAAATGAAAGAATTTCGCACGGTCTTCGTCAACTAACGGCTACTAAACCTTCGATCGGCTACCAAATAGGCGTATTTATTTGCCTCACTAACAGCAAGTAAAAAATCATTAAAAATCTGACTAGCTTGACCAACACTTTGACTCAAGTGCCAAGCAGTAAACATACCGTGCAATTCTGACAGCACCTTGACGTTGAGCGAGAGCAACACGACAGCAACTCTCATTGATCCAACAAAGTGCTTTCTTGATGACAGAAATGAGTGTTTCAATGCCGCGTTCCTGAAGTATCTAGAGCGTAAACATGTCACACAATAAACGTCTTGTGGTGATTTTGTTCTGAGCTGACTCGGAGCAGTCGAGCTTCTCGGTCAGAAAGCCTGATCCAGACCTGATCTGATTGAACCAAGGTGAGGGTTTTGAGCAATCATGGATACTGTAAGCGAATGTGCCCTGTGAGGTCAAACAGATGTTGACCAACTCCTTGGGCGACTATGCGTTGAACTCCTGGCTCACTCTGCTTTACTGTTCTAAGGCGTTCATAGCGATCGAACACATGGCAACCATCAACGACAACTACCTCAAACTGAAAGCAGGTTACCTGTTTCCTGAAATTTCGCGACGGGTGACGACCTTCGTAGACGCAAACCCTGACGCAAAGGTAATCCGTCTCGGCATTGGGGATGTGACGGAGCCTCTACCCGAAACCTGCCGCACTGCCATGATTCAGGCGGTCGAAGACATGGGCGATCGTGTCAGCTTCAAAGGTTACGGGCCAGAGCAGGGCTATGCGTGGCTGCGGGAAAAAATTGCTGCTCAAGATTTTCAGTCACGGGGCTGTGACATTGACGCATCAGAGATTTTTATTTCTGATGGTTCCAAGTGCGATTGCGGCAACATTCTCGATATTTTTGGCAGTAACAACAGCATTGCCGTCACCGATCCGGTCTACCCCGTCTATGTGGATACCAACGTGATGGCGGGGCATACGGGCGACGCAAATGAGGAGGGCGAGTATGGGGGGTTAGTCTACCTGCCGATTACCGCCAAGAATCACTTTACCGCCGAGATCCCCACTCAGAAAGTTGACCTCATCTACCTTTGCTTCCCCAACAACCCAACGGGCGCAACCGCTAGCAGAGAGCATTTGCAGGCATGGGTTGATTACGCCCGATCCCACGGCTCCATCATCTTTTTTGATGCAGCATACGAAGCCTTTATTACCGATCCAGCGATTCCTCGTTCGATTTATGAACTTGAGGGTGCGCGGGAATGCGCGATCGAATTCCGCTCCTTCTCTAAGAATGCAGGCTTCACTGGCACCCGTTGCGCCTTGACAGTCGTACCCAAAACGCTCCTGGCAAAAGCCGCTGACGGCTCTGATGTTGAGCTTTGGAAACTGTGGAATCGCCGCCAGTCCACGAAGTTTAACGGAGTCTCGTACATTGTGCAGCGCGGAGCCGAGGCAGTCTATACATCAGAGGGGCAGGCGCAAATCAAAACATTGGTCAACTTTTACATGGAGAACGCCAGCATCATCCAAGAACAGCTCACTGGGGCTGGGCTTGCCGTGTATGGCGGTGTGAACGCGCCCTACGTTTGGGTACAAACGCCCAATGGTCTCTCTAGCTGGGACTTCTTCGATAAGCTGCTGCATACCTGCAATGTCGTGGGCACGCCTGGGTCGGGCTTCGGTGCTGCGGGTGAAGGCTACTTCCGCCTTTCAGCCTTCAATAGCCGCGAGAACGTGGAAGAAGCCATGAAGCGGATTACAGCAACGTTCAAAGGCTAGAACGAGCAACATTAGGACTCACGCAAACCTCGGAGGTTTTAACCAAGGATCAAGCGTCATGACCAGCACAGTGGCTTAAACCTCCGAGGTTCTGGTCAGACTGCTAAGTCCTACAGATAAATTGCTGAAACAGACAGGAGTCAACTTTTGCCGGCCTTCTGCCTTCTAGCTACAAACGTCTTAATTCTGAAACCAGGCAGTCAGCGCCACGGCTAGTCCATCGGCGGCATCGTCTGGCTTTGGGATCTGCTCCAAATTCAGTTCGCGGGTGACAGCGGTTTGCACCTGATGCTTATCGGCGTTGCCATACCCGGTCAGCGCTTGCTTAATTTGAGCTGGGGTGAACTCCACATATGTAGCGTTGTATTGTGCCAGCACCAGCATCACCACGCCGCGAGCCTGCGCTACCGCGATCGTATTACCCATGCGGTAGAAAAAAAGCTTCTCGATCGCCACCAGATCGGGCTGCCATTGCTTCATCAGGGTATGCAGATCGTCGTGGATGATGATGAGCCGTTGCCCAATTTCTTTGCCTGCTGGCGTTTGCACTACGCCATAATCCAGCACAGAGACCTGAGCCTCTGTGCTGCCCGCTGCTTCGCCAAAGCAATCGATCGCGCCAAACCCCAACGTCGCCAACCCTGGATCAAGTCCGAGAATCCGCTTTTGCATAATCAAGTCTGAATTTTGAGTGATGGAACTTGTTTTTAACTCAAAACTCAGAACTCAAAACTCAAAACTACGCCTCAGTTTCCAGCCCAAACACCTGATTAAAGACCTTCTCCACCTTGTAGCCAGAGTCGATCGACTCCAACGGGTCTTTCCGCAGGCGGTGGCGCAGGCAAAGCGTTACCACGCGACGAATATCTTGCACGGTTACCTCATCACGCCCTTCAAAGGCAGTGAGCGCCTTGGCAGCACGATTGGTCACAATGTCGCCCCGCAGACCATCCACGTCCAGTTCTGAACAGACCTGAGAAATTTTGACGCGCAAATCTTGGTCGATCGCCACTGTTTTAAGCCGTTCTTGAGCTAGAACAAGCCGATGCTGTAGTTCATCCTGCTCTGTTTGGCAGGCTTCGAGAAAACCCTGTGGCTCCTGGTCAAACTCGGTGCGTTGCTCCACGATCTGCACTCGAAGCGCGGGTTCTTTCACGGTGCGAATCTCAGCGTGCATCCCAAAGCGATCGAGCAATTGGGGACGCAGTTCCCCTTCCTCCGGGTTGCCAGAACCCACCAGGACAAACCGTGCCGGGTGCCGTACCGAAATCCCTTCTCGTTCCACCGTATTCCACCCAGAAGCCGCAGAATCCAGCAACACGTCTACTAAATGGTCGTCCAGCAGATTGACCTCATCCACGTAGAGAATGCCCCGATTTGCCTTTGCCAGCAGCCCCGGTTCAAAGGCTTTCACGCCTTCCGAGAGCGCTTTCTCAATGTCGATCGTGCCACACACGCGGTCTTCAGTCGCGCCCAGTGGCAAATCCACCATTGTGACTTTTTTCTTGGCGACAGGAATGTCTACACCCTGTTCTACCTGCTGTCGTACGGCATCGCCCATCATCTCCATGTCCTGAGGATGACTGTTGAAGGGATCGTCCGCCACCACGTCAATCTCAGGCAACAAATCCGCCAAGGCGCGAATGGTGGTGGATTTGCCAGTGCCCCGATCGCCCATAATCATCACCCCACCAATTTTGGGATCAATGACATTCAGCAACAGCGCCAGCTTCATCTCCTCCTGCCCAACGATCGCCGTAAACGGAAAGACCGCACGACGACGGGTAGAAGAGGGCTGCACCGATCGACCATTCTCAACACTAACGGGATTCGCAATAAGACTCACGGACTTACCTGATGTTTGTTCAAACGTATGGATCACTGGCTTTTATTGTGCCACAGAGGAGGAAAGGAAGTTTTGAGTTTTGAGTTTTGAGTTTTGAGTGGTGAGAGAGGAGGCAGGAAACAGAAGGCGGAGTTTGAATTTTGAGTTGCTTCCCTTGCTTCTCCTACTCCCCACTCCCCACTCCCTACTCCCCACTCCCCTCTGGATCTTCCCCAAACCGCGTAATGTCGTCCTCTCCCAAATACTCCCCGTTCTGCACCTCAATCATCACCAGGGGAATCACACCAGGGTTTTCAACCCGATGAGGGGTACATACAGGCACATAAGTCGATTGCTTCTGCATCAAAATCGTTTCTTGACCGTCGCAAATGACTTTCGCAGTGCCGGAAACCACGATCCAGTGTTCGCTGCGGTGGTAGTGCATCTGAGTGCTGATGTGCTGGCTGGGTCCCAGCTCAATGCGGTTGATGCGGTAGTGGTCACTTTCTTCTAAAAGTGTGACAGTACCCCAGGGTCGTAGTCGAATCGTGTCAGAGTCTACAGGTTGCGAGTGTGGAAGTTCGCGATCGCCATTTTCGCTCATGCTTCTACCTACCAAAAGTCATCCCACTATCATGCCGGATCGTCAGCGCTTTTTCCCTATCCTTTAGACTCTGAATCCCTTACTTAGCAGTAATCACAGCCTATTTACGGGCTGTTTCATGCTCTGAAGCAGGCGATCGAAAGCTGGCAATGAGCAAACAGACAATACCGACGTTAATGAAGGTATCTGCTACGTTGAAAACGGGAAAGCGAATGAGCCGAAAGTCCAAAAAGTCAATGACTTCGCCGACCAAAAAGCGATCGATACCATTCCCTAGTGCACCCGACAAAATAAAGCCGTAGCCGACTTGTTCCCACCGATTGAGCGTGAATTTTTTTGACCATGCCAGTGCCATCAGCCCAAGGCTAACTCCCAGTGAAAGCCACCGCAGCCACACCGAACCGCCAGGAAAGATGCTGAAGGCGGCTCCAGGATTTAACTCGTAGGTAAAGTGAAACACGCCTGGTAGCACTGGAATTGAATAGTGCAAAATGGGCGGAAAAATGTAGATAACGAACAGAATCTTGGTCAGGCGATCGAGTATCAACCCCACGACAGCAGCAATCCAGAAAAAGCGATTCTTAAAAAACATCGAAAACTTATTACTTAGAAATCAAGCGGTTAGCGATCGGGAGGGAGTGGGGAGTCGGGAGTCGGGAAGTAGGGGGAGCGGAGGGAGCAGGGGAAGCGATCGCCACTTTCAACTCAAAACTTAAAACTCAAAACTCTCTTACGCCTCACTCCTCTCACCTCTCTCCTCACCCCTCCCTCCCCCAGGCTATCAGTAAAACATTAAGTGACGCAGCGTAAAAGCGAGAACGGTGACAGCACAAACGATCGCAAATTGTCCCGGTAGCGGATAAAGAGAATACTTCATCAATGACTGCTGCAATGGTAAGCCAGCCGCATTAACCAGTCCTAGCCCGTAGGTTGCTGCCATGTAAAGGATGCCCGTTAAATGAATGCTCAGTAGCCCGCATAAGCAGCTAAACGCAAGCGACTCCAGCTTAGGCAACGCCTTGAACGCCAGATAGCCACACAGCCACCCACCGGGAATAAAGCCCAGGATGTAGCCAAAGCTGGGTTCCTTGAGGTAGCCAAAGCCGCCGCCTTGGGCAAACACCGGAAACCAGGTTAGCCCCAGCATGATATAGGCGATCTGGGAGAGCACAGCGGCATTCTTACCGCCGAGACATCCCACCAGTAGAGCTGCCCCAAATTGGTACGTGACTCCTAACGAGTGCGTCTGAAAGCTTCCGGCTCCCAACGTTGGGGTCGCCATGAATGCTTCCAAAAATGTCCCCCCGATCGTCAGGATGAGACCAATGAGCGCCCACAGCAATTCAGTGGAAAAAGCCATGACGTACAAAAGTAAAAGTGTAAAAGCAAACGGCAGCAGAGTCCAACTATGAAAAAGCAGTCGATGTGTCATTAAACGCGATCGCAGGGCAAACTAGCAGGGTGAAACCGTTCTTAACCCCCATGAACACGTCTCCCCATTCCAGTCTTTACTGGCAGTATCTCCAAGCCGCCTGCCCATCGATCGCGCCTGACTCTCTGCCTCCCATCAGTGCCACGCTCGAAACGACTAACTGGGACGACCCGCAAACGCCGTTGGATTGGAACAATTACGGTGTGCTTGCCCTGATTGAGGCAGAGCAGGCGACAGACGTTGATCTTCGCGGACTGTATGTGGAAACCGCGATCGCCGCCTTCGACAGGGGTGCCAACGACCACCCACTCTGCGCCGCTCATCTCGCACTCACCTACAGCCTCATTGGCGAAACAGAACGCGCCAGCGAAATTGCTGCCATTGCGTTTATGCGTGTTCTGCAACCTCTGTATGCGGAAGCGGTGACTGCCCCTACTGGTTTAATCTACTTGCCACCCAATGCTAAACGATTCGCTGAAGGGCATCCTGAACCATTGGTATGGCTCATCCAGCTTGACAATAGCCTCCAGCAAGCGCTCTTTCTGCTGAGCACTCTGCTTGGTCAACACCTGCTGCCAGTATTTTACAACCAGGGTGGGTTACGGTTGCTTAATCTAGCAACTAAGGTCTTACCGTCGTCCGCTGCCAACGACCTGACGTTGGGCATCGCTAATCTCATGAATGGTCTCTGGGAAGGCTTATTTTATTTGCACCATGCCGAACAACTGAACCCAAACTCTGCTGCCATTTTGCAAGCGCTTTACCTTGCCTACCGCGATTTGAACGATCTGGCAGCAGCTAATTATTGGTTAGAAACGGCTCGTACCCGTTGTCCGGCTCCCTTGCAACAAGCCTCACGATGGACAGATGCAGCGATCGAGCCATCATTAACATGCTTGCCCTTCAATGACTTACTGCTATCAGTAAAACCTAGTCTCTCTAGCATCACGACGGGCGTTTTGCTGGCAAAAGGCGATTGGTTTGAGGCAGAAATGGAGTTTTGGCGGAACCAGATTCAGCCCGGAATGACCGTCATAGATGTCGGTGCAAACGTAGGTGTCTACACATTCAGCGCAGCAAAACGGGTTGGCGAGACAGGCTTTGTGCTGGCAGTAGAGCCATTTGCAGATTGCGTCAGATGCTTACAGGAAACCTGTAGAATTAATGAATTTCATTGGGTTAAAGTGATTGCAGGAGCAGCAAGCGATCGCAACCATACCGCTCGTTTAGCGCTCCATCCTGCTAGCGAGCTGAATCGCTTAATCACACCTGAAAGCGAATTTGTAGAGTCGGAGACCACAAATGTACAGTGTTTTACACTAGATAGCCTTATTGAGCAAGCTGCGATCGCTCACGTTGATTTTCTCAAAATTGATGCTGAAGGGCACGAAATGCAGGTTCTCGCAGGCAGCGAACAGTTGCTCACCAAACTCATGCCAACGATCATTTATGAAAATATCGCGGGTGTGGATGAAGCAAACACATCGGTTGCCACATTTTTGCAGTCTAAAGGCTATCAATTGTTTCGCTATCAGCCCTATCTTCAGACGCTCGTTCCAGTTGATAAGCTGGATGATTTACAAATGAGTTTAAACATCATTGCAATCAAACGTGTTGAGTCCAGACATAAAACTTCATATAAAATTACATAAGTAGCTCTGGCAGCAAATCAAAGCTCCAGTGAATGATCGAACAGCGACGGCTTAATTGTGGAACCAAGCGGGATTAACCTCTGTGCCGTGGCTGGATTTTTGCGTTTTAGCCGCGCCATTCGTCTCCGATAGAGGCGACAAAAATGTCGGTTTTGTCGCGTTTTAAAAGCTCTAGAAAAGGTGGACAGATCGACTGAAACACCTGCATGATTCAGTCGCTAAAACAGGTCTCTCAGGCTCAACAAACTCTGGTCGAAAATAAAAGCTAACCAAATTTCAAAGAACAGCCGTGAGTTCAAAATGGGGTGGTCACACGGCGAAAGTCGTTTTAAGACCGATTTGACAAGCGTAGGCAATGAGGCTATCATCGGTCATTGTTTTTTGATTTCTGGGAGTAGAATGCTACATTTCGTCCTCATTTTTTCTATGTTGAGCTATCTTTCAACACGTCTGGGTTTCGCTATTTGCTGAAACTGGTTGTGAAGATCCTGAACATCCAGTATCGGTATCAATGCAGGCTTGTTTTTTTGAGTTAGTGTCTTAATATCTTTGTTCACTATGCAGGGCTTTAAAGGACATGAGGATTTCGAGAATTTATAGTACATTTCTGCTGGCAGCAACAGTTGTTTTTCTCACATCTCCCGCTCATGCCGAGAATTGGTTTTTTGTCACTGAAAGTGATGATATCAAGTTTTTCCTTGATCGCGATTCAATTAGCCTAAAGGGAAAGCTTTCTGAGGTGAAAACCTTTGAAGTACGGCATAAGCCAGAAGACGATGGCACTGTTGCAGCGATCGTCAAGCGGGAATACTCCTGCCAAGAGAAGAAGTCTAGAGTCAAGCAGGTAACTACTCTTTTCGATGATTCGTCTATGAGAGTCTTCAAAGAAACGACATCCTGGGAATTGGTCAAAGCAGAGACTGTAGATGCTTTTATCTTGCAAAAAGCTTGTGAACCAAAATAGTTTGGTTTTGGATCGCACAAGCAATCTAGCGAAAGCTGCACTCTTCTATTTTCTGTTTCAGTTACCAAACCTGTAACGATCGTGCTCTTCCATCCCGAACATGGCATCGTTGAAGTGTAGAAAGCATCATGCAGTCTTTGGGTAGGAGTGGGAAGATGGGGCATCGTAGAGTACGGCGGACAGGAGTAATGGCGATCGGTAGCTTCATGCTGCTAGGTTTAATAGGCTGTTTGAACACAACGAATGTCCATCCAGCGACAGCCTCTCCCCAACCGAACCAACAGTCACAATCGATCGCGATGCGACAGTCCCAAGCCGTTGATCCAAGGCTCATCACTGCGAATACTAACTTTGGGTTCAAGCTCTTTGCAGAATTGCTCAAGCAAGAGGGCAATGAGAATGTGTTTGTATCGCCCTCCAGCGTGGCGATCGCCCTTGCCATGACCTACAACGGTGCCAGCGGAGCCACCCAACAGCAAATGGCAAAAACCCTGGAACTTCAGGGTCTGAGCCTGAATGACCTCAACCGGGCAAATGCCAACCTGAAAGTGCTGCTAGAGAATCCTGATAGTGGCGTTCAGCTTGCGATCGCCAATTCGCTTTGGGCGCGGCAGGGCACCCCTTTCAAGCCCGCGTTTATCCAGCGCAACCGAGACTTTTATGGCGCACAGGTAACGGATCTAGATTTTGCATCTCCCAGCACACCAATAACAATTAACAACTGGGTCAAGGAGAATACTCGCGGCAAAATCAGTCAGATTGTGGACGGGCTGAAGCCGGATGACGTGATGTTTCTGATTAACGCTATCTATTTCAAAGGAAGCTGGACGAAAGCCTTTGACAAGAGCGAAACCATCAATAAACCCTTTTACCTGTCAAATGGTCGTCAGAAAAGCCACCCAATGATGGCACAGACCGGGAGCTACAAATACTACGAAAACACCACATTTCAAGCGGTTAGTCTCCCTTATGGCAACCAGCGAGTCAGTATGTACATCGTCTTGCCCAAGCGACCTTATACTCTGGCTAAGTTCTCTAAAGAGCTGACGGCTGAAGACTGGCAGCTTTGGATGAAGCAGTTTAGAACGCAACCGGGTTCAATTCAGGTGCCCCGCTTCAAATTGGAATATGAGGTGGAACTGAAAAAAGCATTGTCCGCGCTGGGGATGCCGATCGCCTTCGATGCCCGCCGAGCAACATTCGATGAGTTGAGTACTATGCCAACCAAAATCGATCAAGTAAAGCACAAAACCTTTGTTGAGGTAAACGAAGAAGGCACCGAAGCCGCTGCTGCCACCTCAGTTGGCATTGTCACGACCTCCATGCCCATGAACGAACCATTTAAGCTAGTGGTCGATCGCCCCTTCTTCTGCGCCATCCGCGATAACCAAACTGGAACCGTCTTGTTTATGGGCGCGATCGTCAATCCCCAATAACCACTGTGAAATTTGGCTGTTCAGATCCCCGACTGCTTTGAGAAGTCGGGGATCTTGCCATAATTAATTTAAGTGACAGCCTAAAATAGCTGAATGAACCGCAGAGACACAGAGAGCGCCGAGAGTTTGGACATTGACTCAACCCTCAAAACATTCGCCCGCTTTGGGGTCAGGCTGGGGCTGGAATCCATCCAGGCGCTTTTAGCCGCACTCGGCAACCCCCATGAGCAAGTGCCGATCATCCACGTTGCAGGCAGCAACGGCAAAGGCTCGGTCTGTGCGTATCTCTCTGCGGTGTTGACGGAAGCGGGTTATCGCGTGGGACGCTATACCTCGCCCCATCTAGTGCATTGGCAAGAGCGTATTTGTATCAACGAACAACCGATCGCGACCAGCGATCTGGAACACGTCCTTCAGCAGGTCATTACTGCCACTCGATCGCTTGAGCTATCCCCCACTCAGTTTGAAGTGTTTACTGCCGCTGCATGGCTCTACTTTGCGCAACAACATGTTGATATAGCAGTGATAGAGGTTGGGCTAGGCGGACGGCTGGACGCGACCAACGTGTGCGATCGCCCCTTAGCCAGCATCATCACCTCCATCAGCCGCGAACACTGGCAGCAACTCGGTAACACACTGGGAGCGATCGCTGGGGAAAAAGCAGGCATCCTCAAACCCAGTTGCCTCGCAGTCATTGGACAAGTGCCACCCGCAGCCGCAGCCGTCATTCATCGCCGCATTGTCGCACTCAACTGTCCCGCCCTCTATCCTCAACCTGCGAAAGAGTTGAGCGACGGCTGGGCAGCATACCAGGGCACCGAAGCCTATGAGGTTCAGTCGGACTCTCCAACGTTTGAGGCAGACAGTGTGGTTGTCCTCAAAGCGCTCAAGTATCGATCGCCTCTACTCGGTGCTATCCAACGTCATAATGCGGCACTCGCGATCGCTACGCTCCAAAACCTCCGGCAGCAGGGGTGGCAGTTGTCTGACGAGACGATCGCCAACGGCATTGCCAAGACAAAATGGGCAGGACGGCTGCAATGGTTCCATTGGCAGGGACACAAGCTTCTGATCGACGGTGCCCACAATCCCGCCAGCGCTAAGGTGTTGCGCCAGTTTGTGGATAGCCCTGCGATCGGCAGCAACCGCAGTGTGTCTATTCATTGGGTGATGGGAATGCTTTCCACTAAAGATCACGCCGATGTGTTTCAGGCACTACTGAGAGCGGGCGATCGGCTTTACCTGGTGCCCGTGCCTGACCACAGCACCGCTGAACCTGAGACACTAGCCGCCCTAGCACACGAAGTTTGTCCCGACTTGGCAGCGTGTCAGGCTTACCCAGATGTACTGTCTGCTTTAAAGGCTGCAACATCCAACGGGTTACCGCCGCCAAATCCAGCAAATTTGCAGCCTTTAACAGACACTCCTCTCACTGTTTTATGCGGCTCCCTATACCTGATTGGGCATTTTTTCCAGGTTGGAGAATCCGCACCCTAAGCGTGAATTCTCTTTGCCTAGTATCGCTGCTATCAAGCGAAGAACTCATCAGCTGGAGCATGAATGCCTTCTTTGATGAGGGTTATGCGGTCTTTGGCAGGTGCCCAACCAAGCTGACGTTCCGCTTTGGAGGAATCGAAGGCTGCGGCGAAGCTGCGACCTTCCCAATCGGCATAGCTGGGGAACGCAGCATTGGGATCGCGACCGAGACTCTTAACTGCCCATTTCACTAACGCTTCGGAATAGTTGCGCCAGCTAGCGGTGGGAATGCGGCGTAGCTTCAACCCACCCCGTTGCTCAAATTCATTGAGATAATCGTTGGCGGTAACTTGGGGTTCACTGGTCAAATTAAAGGACTCGCCTTCAATGCCAGGAACCGCGATCGCCCGTGCCATCGCATCAGCGACATCATCCACCAGGACGATCGGCAGTTTGCTATTGCCATCGCCCCACAGGCGACACACAGAGTTGTAGGGCCATGCGGCAATGCCCCAGTGATAGGGGTTACCACCGCGACCGAGGACGACACCGGGACGGAAAATCACCACGGGTAAGCCTTTTTCGCGCTGAAGCTGGAGCAAGATGCGTTCGTTTTCGACCTTCGATCGTGGATAAGGAGCCACACGCAGCATCCCCTCATGTGGTTTCGTGGCTTCGGTAATCGTCCCAGCCCCGCTGCCTGCATAGTAAATGGCGATCGACGATGCGTAGAACAAGCGCTTTACGCCATGCTCCAGGCAGAGTTCCGCCACCTTACGGGTCGGTTCTACATCGGTTTTGAGGTACTCTGCCCAGGTTTTGCCATTGCCGCGTGCCAGATGGTAGACGTACTCAATGCCCTCTAGCGCTGCGCTAACCGCGTTCGCATCGGCAAAATCGCCTTTCGCCAGTTCAACTCCCAGGTTGCGGAGTGCGGGTGAGCAGTTGTTGGGGTCACGGGCGAGAATGCGAACTCCATGCCCATCCTGCCGCAAGCGTTTTACCAATGCCTGACCGATGAAGCCTGTCCCGCCAATCACTAGCACGTTGGCTTTTGGCAGTTCTGCGACAGCAGGCTGACTGAGCGCAAAGGCATCGATTTTAGGCTCTGGCAAGTGGGTTTCGCGGGCAATCCACTCTGCCAGGGCGATCGCGCCTTCTCCCAGGGATGGATCGATGCGCTCATCGAGTTTGGTGCTGCGGGTGGTGTAGAAGCTCTCGACCGTCCGCGCGATGCTGTAGGAAAAGGGCGCAGAAACTTTGGACAAGCCAGCTTTGGCGAGAACAGCGTTTGTTAGAGTGCCAGCCGCTTGTGTGAAGGAATCGCGGGCAGTGGCAGCAACGGTGGCGAAGCGATCGACATCCAGCAGGTACGGCGTGTGTTCCTGGCAGGTATACGTATTGTTCTCAAAGTCCACATGAGCCGCCGCATTGGTGCCGCGCACATGAATGTAGTGTTCTGGATAGCCATCGATGAACGAGAACCGTAGCCGGATGCTGGTGTTGCCCTTCCAGCCACGAATTTCCCAGCGACGGTAGAACTCCAATCCACGAGGCAGATCGATGCGATCGTTCACGTCCACAGACAGCGAATCCGGTTGCCCGATGAGGTGAACCAGATGGGTAAAGGAGTGGGGCGCGACTTCAAACAAAATGTTTTTAGGCGTTTGAAGCATCCACGCGCCGTAGGGACCACCGGATAGCTGCCCCAGTTCCTTATTCCAAACGATATCAACCTGATCGACGCGTCCCAACCGTCCACTGCGAAGATCCGCCACCAGCTTTTCATATACCGGGAAGTAAAGAAAGTTGTGGCTCACGCCGATCGTCTGTCCTGTTGTCTCTGCCCGTCGGCGCAGTTCTTGGCAGTCGCTGACCCGATGGCACAGTGGCTTCTCGATGAAAGCATCAACCCCAGCTTCAATGACCTGGCACCCCGTCGCAAAGTGGACATGGGGCGGTGTGAGAATATGCACCACGTCCAAACGCTCTTGAGACAGCATTTCGCCGAGGTCAGAGTAAACGGTCGGAATGCCCTTTGCTTGAGCGAATTGCTCTGCCAGTCGCTTGTTCAAGTCACAGATAGCGCGTACCTCAACGTTGGGTAAGAGACGCAGCGCCGCGAGGTGGTAGTCAGAAATGTAGCCTGCCCCAAGCAGCGCGACGGCGACGGGTTTGTTTTGTCCGTGATTGACTGCCATTGGCTATCTCCCTGTGATTTGAATAGTATCGGCGACAGGCGTTTGAGCGCCTTTGTATTCGATAATGGTGTGCTGTCTGTGGAGCAGGCGATCGCTCGTAAACTTGACAACCCCGAACGCTTCTGGAAACACAGACGCGCCGCAGGACAAGCCCCAAGGAATGCTCTCGTCCCAGGAAAAGCCCCGCTTGCGTGTACCCAGCATGGTTCGCAGTGCCGTTAACGGGTAGCGTCCAAACGCGAGGAGTGAGAGTCCAAGTGTGAAAGGACTGAGCGCGATCGCGCCCAGTGGCACCCACACGCCCCATAGCCAGGTACGCCGAATTTCCTTCACAAACTTATGTTCTGGTGGCGCACCGTGGAGACTGTTAACCTGAGCGTAGGCATACCCACAGCGCTTCGCCCGTTGCCACCACTGGGA
The DNA here is from genome assembly GCA_014380065.1 of Leptolyngbya sp. ES-bin-22. Taxonomy (GTDB): domain Bacteria; phylum Cyanobacteriota; class Cyanobacteriia; order Leptolyngbyales; family Leptolyngbyaceae; genus Stenomitos. The sequence continues at coordinate 17,069 of JACMKO010000318.1, forward strand.
TAACTGATGGATGTTGGCATCATGCAAGGTGCTGTTGTGAGCGATGCGGAGAATCGACCCGTTTGCCTGCCGCAGGCGCACGCTAAGTTCATCATCCTCAGCCGCAATCACGCTGCTGTCATAGCCACCGACTGCTGCAAACGCACCGGCACGAATCATCACATCGCCCCCAAAGTGCGTGGTTTCTCCGACCTGACCCATGCGCCACTCGACATCACAAATCCGGTTATACAGGCTGCGATCGGGGTAACGTTCTCGTCGCCAGCCACAAACCGCTACGACTGTGGGCTTTTCATCTAGAGCCACTGCCGCTGCTTCCAGCCAACCCGCCACGACTTCACAATCGCCGTCGCTAAATTGGACGTACTCGACATCAGGATGCAATTCACGCAGACGATCGAACCCAGCATTACGGGCACGGGCGGCAGTGAAAGGAATGGACAGATCAAGATTGACCACAGTAACGCCACGATCGCGGGCTGCCTCACAGCTTCCATCAGTCGAGCCAGAGTCCACGTACACAACAGAACGTGAGCCATCCACAACGGACTCTAAACTGCGAATCAGGCGATCGCCCTCGTTGCGTCCAATGACCACGACCCCAAGCTTGTGTCTAATCACGCACCCTCCTCTTCAACACCATTTGCCATTGCAAGCCCTTTTCATCATGCGATCGTTCCATCCAGTAAGAAGCAGTCTATGACTCTCAACGCCACAACAGAATTAAGCGTAGAGTGCCCAAAAAGTTGTGTTGTGTTTATCTCAACTGAATAAACCGACCGTAAGACCTTTGACGACTTCCAGTACAACACAGAAGCGAATGGGGTTAAACCCGAAGACCGACCTGGAACGCAAAATTATCAGTACACACCGAGTTTGTGAAGCAATGGTTAAGCGCAATGGTTATTTCGTTACGGCTGACTCTGGTGCAGCCACTTCCTGTGACGGATGAAAGTAGTCGTAGATCTGCTGCGCCAGACGAGGACCAATACCGGGAACGGTAGAGATTTGAGCCGGACTGGCTTCACGAAGATAATCGATCGACCGAAACGTAGCGAGCAATTGCTTTTGGCGATGGTGTCCCAGTCCAGGAATTTCGTCGAGGCGCGATCGCCTCATGCGATCGCTGCGCTGTTGGCGGTGAAAGCTCACCGCAAAACGATGTGCCTCATCGCGTAGGCGACGCAGTACCTGCACACCCGGTTGCTCTGCCTCCGTTTTGAGTGGAAACGATTCTCCTGGCAGAAAAATCTCCTCTCGCTGCTTGGCAAGGCTGACGACTTTCACATCGTCCAGCAAGTTCATTTCACGCAGCACCGCAACAACTGCCGAAAGCTGTCCCTTTCCGCCATCAATCATCACCAGATCGGGAAAGTCAGCCGTTGCTGAAACATGGCGACTCAAGACTGAATCGGTTTCAGCTTTTACCAATTCACCCTTTTCTTTCATCGCGGCATACTTGCGGAAGCGACGACGAATCACCTCTGCCATGCTGGCAAAATCATCGGAGTGCCCAGAGACGACCGTCGGCGTTTTGATTTTGTAGTGGCGATAATGCTGCTTGGCAGGTAGCCCATCGATGAACACAACCTGAGAAGCGACTGCATCGGAACCTTGAATGTGTGAAATGTCATATCCTTCAATGCGGCGCGGCAGTTCGGGCAGATCGAGTATTTCGGCAAGGTCAAGCATTGCCTGGGCGTTGCGATCGGCAAACCGCTGCGTCCGTGCCAACTCATACTCCGCATTACGCTCCACCATCTCCACCATCTCAGCTTTAGCCTGACGCTGGGGAGCGACGATCGTCACCTTCCGCCCCTTTGCCTCACTCAAAAACTCTGCCAGCATCTCACCTTCGGGCAACTCGTGCTGCACCATAATCTCAGCCGGGATTTCGACCGCATCCACCGTTTGGTAATGCTCTTCCAGCACACGCTGCAAGATTTCTCCTGGTGAACCCGATTGAGCGTCGGCAACAAAGCCCAAACGTCCAACTAAGCGCCCTGCGCGGATCTGAAAGAGTTGCACACAGGCGTATTGATCATCGGCAGCAAGGGCGATCGCATCGCGTGAAATGGTATCGTCCGCCATCGACACTTTCTGGTCAGCGCCCAGCAGTTTGAGTCCGGCAATCTGGTCACGAATGCTTGCCGCCTGCTCAAAATTAAGCGCTTCGGCTGCTTGCTCCATCTGAGCAGTCAGAATATCCGACAGTTCACGCGATCGTCCCTGGAAGATCATCGCCACCTTCTGCACAATCTTGTGGTAATCCTCTGGGGTAATCAACGCCTGACACACACCAGGACAGCGACCAATATCATAGTTCAGACAGGGACGATCCTTAAAGAGCGGTTGGGGTCGCTGCCGCAATGGAAAGATGCGCTTCACCAAATGCAGCGTTCGGCGGAGTAAACCAGTATCGACATAGGGACCGTAGTAGCGATCTTTTTCTTTACCCAATCGTCGTCTGCGCGTGATCAAGATGCGGGGATACGCCTCCGACCAAGTAATGCAGAGATAAGGATATTTTTTGTCGTCTTTCAGCAACACATTGAAGTGAGGCTGGTGCTGCTTGACGAGATTCGCTTCTAGCGCCAGTGCTTCGGCTTCAGTATCGGTGACGATAAACTCGATTTCTGCGACCTGCTTCACCATCAGCGCAATGCGCGGACTCAGCCCCTGATTATCGCGGAAATACGACCGGACGCGCGATCGCAGCTTCTTAGATTTCCCGATATAGAGAATATGATCGTTCGCATCCCGCATGTAATACACACCCGGCTCCGCTGGAATTTCTTTGAGGCGGCTTTCCAGGCGGTCTGGGTCTTTAACCAATGTCAGAACTTTTGTAGATGTCACAAACAACGATCGCTAGAGGGCTTCACCTCAATTTTAAACGAATCTATGGAGACTTCAAACACAGCTAGAGACGTGCGCCTACGTAATCGCTAAGATCATCGTGTAACTAATTAAACATCTACACACTGATACGGTCAGCTATTGTCATATGACGCTTGAAGAGTTTGAATCACAGACCCGCGATGAACTAGAACAGACCCTCAACCAACTTCAATCAGCGACGTTACTTATCGCAGAACTCACCGCCCAGATTTCTCAGGCAGGCAGAACAGTCCAATCGCTCAGCCAGTCTGTCGAAACGTTCGTCATCCAACAGAGAGGTCAGTAGCGTTGAGTCGTGTGACGGGCTATCCACGCCGTTGCGGTGGGCTAGGCGCTTTTAGCGATATTACAGCATGGAGTGGCAATGCGTCACTAACGAACGTTAGCGTAAAGCACGTTATGTCACAGTGCGATCGCGCGCTCAGGTGAGTGAGCAAGCAAGGAAAGGGAGGATTGCTTACTGAAGCTTGAGGGCTTCTAGTTCATCGTCAATTGCCTGTTGAATTTGAGGCAGCATCACTGGTTTGACCAAATATTGACGAGCACCCAAACTCAAAGCACGGGCGCGATCGGACTGGAAAGCAAAGGCTGAAATCACGATGATTGGTGTCGCTGACCACTCTAACGATTGCTGCGCCTGCTCTAGCACTGAAAAGCCATCCACAGCGGGCAGCTTTAGATCGAGCAAGACCAGGTGCGGACGGAACAGCCCCATTTCTTGAGCAAACGTAGAACCGTTTGAAAGAGCGTGAACTGAGTAACCGCAATGTTTCAAGAAGTCACTCATTAATTGACGACTGATGTCATTGTCTTCAATCAGTAAGAGGCGAATGCTGGCATTCAAGTTAGACACAGGGGCGGCGATTGTTGTTTGCATAGCTCCTTGCTGCTGTGTAGCCAGCCAATCTGCTTCCCCTGGTAAGCCCACATTGGATCGATCTGAGTCATCAGCACTCAAAAAACAGTCCAGGCAAAGAGGGAAGATTGACGTGCGTGATCGATTTTCAGACGGTAAATTGATAACTAAATAATTGACTGTGAAGCTGACACTACACCACCCAAATGGCGCTGTCAGCGATCGGGATCACTCAGTAATACGGCTCACACGCCTGTGCTAATAGTAACTTGTATTTAACGATTGCGCGTCAGTAAGCATCAACGATCGCCAAAACTGTCTGCCCGTTGGCAGCGTCTGTTCGACCTTAAGGGGCATGACTTACCGCAAACGTGGCTGTTCAAACGATCGCGGGTTCTGGCAGCGCTCCCTGCATTCGACCGAGCCAGTTA